>JANLYU010000422.1:0-9781 GCA_031365785.1 Flavisolibacter sp.
TAGTAGACCGGTTAAAGGTGACAAGGGATATGCGCACCCGTATCAGCCAGAGTGTGCAGCAATCTTTAAAATTGGGCAAAGACCTGATGTTTGTAGAAGCGTTACCCGGCTCCACTGATACTGATAACGATTCTGTAAAAGGGAAATCATTACAGGCAACCAAACAGGCGGGTAAGAAAGCAACTGTAAATAAAGGTGATAAAGTGGCACCAAAAAGCGAACTGGGTTTACAGCACCAGGCAACGCTGGCAACTTATAGCAGTCAGCTGATGTGCGAATTAACAGGAATCAGTTATCAGGAACCGTCACCGAATTCTTTTTCATTCAATTCTCCGTATGGTGCCTGTCCCACCTGCAAAGGTCTGGGCCAGGTGTACACCGTGGATATGCAGGCCATCATTCCTGACAACTCCATCAGCATCAATGAAGGTGCTATTGCCCCTTTAGGTGTTGAACGGGAAGCTTTTATTTTCAGGCAGGTGCAAACGCTATCAAAAAAATATAAATTCAGTCTCGATAAACCAATTAAGGATTTACCTGAAAAGTCGATCAACCTCCTTCTGTATGGAAAAGAAGAAGGTGGTACCGGCGAAGAACTTCAATTCAATGACGAAGCCATTGAAGGGAGTGTGTATAGTGGCGAATTTGAAGGTGTGGTGAACCAGGTAAAAAGATGGTTTGCTACCTCTACCAGTGAGGCTATACAAAGATGGGCAGAAGCTTTTATGCAATTAACCACCTGTTCTACCTGTAAAGGTGCGAGGTTGAAAATCGAAAGTCTTTGGTTCAAAGTGAATGAAAAAAACATTGCTGAACTGAGTCAGCTTGACCTGGTTGAATTATTGCAATGGTTTGATGGAATTGAAAACAGATTGGGAGCCAGTCAAAAGATCATTGCCAGGGAAATTGTAAAGGAAATCAGGGAACGATTACAATTTCTATTGGATGTAGGACTGACTTACCTGAGCCTTAACCGGCCAACTCGGACACTCAGTGGAGGGGAATCGCAACGCATTCGGCTAGCCACACAAATCGGGTCGCAGTTGCAAGGCATTACTTATGTGCTGGATGAACCTTCCATCGGGCTGCATCAGCGGGACAACCACCGGCTGATCATTGCCCTAAAAAATCTTCGTGATATAGGCAACAGTGTCATTGTAGTGGAACATGACAAAGACATTATGCTCGCTGCAGATCATCTGATAGATGTAGGACCCCGCGCTGGCTTCCATGGAGGAAGGATCATTGCCCAGGGTACTCCACAGGAAGTGCTTATGCAGGATACCCTCACGGCACATTTTCTCAATGGTGAACGCGCTATTGAAGTGCCTTCGGAAAGGCGGCCGGGTAATGGAAGATTTATTGAGATGAGGGGCGCTACCGGTAACAACCTTCAAAATGTATCCACCAAATTTCCTTTGGGAAAAATGATCGTGGTTACTGGGGTCAGTGGCAGTGGAAAATCTACTTTGATCAATGAAACCCTGTATCCTTTATTATCACAATATTGTTATCATTCAAAATTTACAGCTCTGGAGCATAAAAGCATTTCCGGGCTGGAAAACATAGACAAGGTGATTGAAATTGACCAATCACCCATTGGGCGCACTCCCAGAAGTAATCCAGCTACATATTGCGGATTTTTTACGGAAATCAGGACGTTGTTCGCATCCATACCTGAGGCAAAGATCAGGGGGTATAATGCAGGTAGGTTTTCCTTCAATGTAAAAAGCGGACGTTGTGAGGTTTGTGAGGGAAGCGGGCTGAGAACTATTGAAATGAATTTTCTTCCGGATGTGTATGTGCATTGTGAAAAATGTAATGGAAAAAGATACAACAGGGAAACTCTCGAGATCCGGTATAAAGGGAAATCGATTTCAGATGTTTTGAATTTAACTGTGGAAGAAGCAACGGAATTTTTTCAAAATATTCCTTTTATATACAGAAAGATCAAAGTGCTGGCTGATGTAGGTCTTGGATATATCACTCTGGGACAATCTGCAGTAACACTCAGTGGTGGGGAAGCACAGCGGGTGAAACTAGCAACAGAACTCGCAAAAAGAGATACGGGTAAAACTTTTTATATTCTGGATGAGCCTACCACAGGACTTCATTTCGAGGACATCCTTCACCTTCTTGAAGTGCTAAACAAACTGGTAGATCGGGGCAATACGGTGTTAGTGATTGAACACAATCTGGATGTCATTAAGGTTGCGGATCATATTATAGACCTGGGGCCGGAAGGAGGCGGGGGAGGAGGAAGAATTTTATTTGAAGGCACACCCGAAAACCTGGTGAAGGTGAAAGAAAGTTTTACCGCGCAGTTTCTGAAAAAGGAACTTAGGGAATATCGAACCAGCCTGCCGGCAGGCAGGTAGCGAATAACGAATAACGAAATTGTTCTTACTGAAATGGAAGGAACAGGGAATATTTTACATTGTAAAGGACATTCAGGCAGGAGGTTTCAAATTTAAATTTTACACTCTTACATCGATATTCGAAATTCGTTATTCGATATTCTTCACCTCTTCTACTCCAATAAGGATGGCAGGAGTGTTTAATAAAATTTTTCAGGGTACGATAGGGAACGGATTAGGTTTCTTCAACCAGGTATTGAATTTTATTAAGCTCGCTGCCGCTTACTGGATTTATTTGATAATGATTTTTCCCTGTTCGATACTTTCGTCTTTTTCAAACACATCATAGAGGTAAGTACCTTTTTTAAGGTCATTGATACTTTTCCGGTCCTTATTTTTCAATACTGACTGGTATACCAGGGTGCCTTCGAGGTCGAATATGTAAAAATGCAGCACCTCTGTAGTGTTGACACTGATACTTAATTTACCATAGGAAGGATTTGGGTATAATCTCACCATAGTTTTTCTTACAGGTCCGGTCCTGGCCAATGCAGCAGATGATGACTGCAGGCTAACCACTTCCTGAGGGTTTACCGACTGGGCCTGTAAAATGCCCGTGGAAAAGAAACAAGTAGCCCCTATCAATAATAATATTTTCATAGGTCAGGTTTAATAATAGGAAGGGCAACGCATTTGCCTCAATGCTCTTCCGTTAGGAGAGTTCCAGTCGTTCAGTCTCCATCCAAACCGAAGCATCGACGAAAAGAATGCATCATTTTGGGTGGCATCACCACGCTGAAGGTCTCTTGGTCTACGCGTTGTGTTGATATTTGTTGGATTGAATCCCTGGCGATAATATAACTGGTTGGCCATCTGTGCCTGTTGGGGCGTCAGATAATTAGCAAACAGGTTAGGATCAATATACGTGGTGCTTACATCATCAATGTAATCAGTAAAGGTTTGCCGGTGAAGGATTTCCAAACCGATATACATGTTCTCCTTGATATAATATTTGAACCCGAATCCAAGTGGGATCTCAAGTTGCGTCAGGCTGTATTGTTTTCTTTTAGGATATTCGGCCATCCCTTGTCCTTCCAATCGAAGCGGGTGCAGTTCCACCCACGTTCCCTGTCCGTTGGCTGAATAATATTTTCCTTTCGGATTGAATTTAAACGCTCCTACTCCCGCAAATCCATAAGGCCTGAACTTTCCTTTCAAACCATCATATTGTTCAAAGAATACGGTGGGATAAATTTCAAGTCCGGCATAGGCTTCCCATACCATGGTCTGGAACTGGAGGTTCCTGATTTTCCGGTACATCTCTAATCCACCTTTGTTTTTTACCACACTATCATAACCATCGAGTTTACTTTGGTTGATAGCTACACGGAACCCGATCCATTCACTCGGATATACATTAATATAAAGTCCTTTGGATAATTTAGTTAGAGGAAAACTCACGTCTTTCAGCCATGTGCCTTGACCGATACCCTTGTTGCCACCGAGGTCGCCCAGAAAAAACATGGGTCCAAGGCCGAGGCCAAATTCAAACTTACCGTTACCAGAAGTGATGGATTGTGAAATTGCCTTTGAAGAAGTAGCGAATAAAAGACAAATGAGTACGAATGTACGTACGCTATGTACAATTGTTCTCATAGTGATTCGAATTTTTAGTTTTGATTAGGATTTGGATATCGTGGCTAAAGTAGAAAAGTATCAATCAAAGTGCAAGTTTATACAATTAAATTTTTATTAACAGTGAAACACGCATGCATACTCGTAAATCTACGATTCAAAATTTTTAACCATATGAATGTGTTCAATTCCGTCTTCCAGATAGACCGCCCCTGTTTCAATAAAACCAAATGATTCATAAAACCTTTTGAGGTAAATCTGTGCGCCAATCTTGATGTTTTGTTTTCCAAAAAAAGTATAAAGATGGTCAATAGATTGTTGCATCAGTGCCCTGCCAATACCCGTACCACGTGCTGAAGCGCGTGTTACCACCCGGCCAATAGAAGGTTCTTTATAAATTTCTCCTGGCGGCACCAGCCTGGTATAAGCAATCAGCTGATGATTATCATAACCCATCAAATGCATTGAAACCTGATCTTTATAATCGGCATCCTCGAATATACATTTCTGTTCCACTACAAAAATTTGACTTCTTAAATGGAGGATGTCATATACATGGAAGGGCGTAAGTGCATCAAATTTCTTCAACGTCCATTCTATCTGCATGATCAAGTCTTTAACGTCCAACGGAAGGTATTATGGGCAGGCTTTCATTTCCTGAATCGCTTACTGCCTGTACCCCAAAAAAATAATTGTCCTTGGAGTAGGGAAGTGTAGTAGTGGTAGTAGTAACAAACATTTTCTTTTGCCAAACCGCACTGGTAGTTTCCCTCCACATCACATAATAACCAGCTACTTTTCCGGATGCGGGTGCCTTCCAACTGAGTGTGGTCGTATTACCTAAGTTTTTGACTTCGATCTTTACTTCTTCAGGTGCGGGAGGTGCTTTGGCGAGATTGGCTAAGGAAGACAAATTAACACCAGTGTTCTTTTTTAAATATTCAAAGTCCATGAATTCAGGAAGGTCTCCATATACAATTCCTTTTTCCGTTCTCAGGTCCTGGTGCTGGTGGTTGTAATTTTCATTCATTTCTGTAAACCGCACGGCTGCATACCCGCGCTGTAAAAATGGAGTATGATCACCACCACGTAAGAACCGGTCTGCCCTATATACCATCACCACTTCTATCTGGTCTACATATCTTTCACCAGTTTCCTTTACATAACGGGCCAGTTGACGTGATCTCCCGTCATTTTCAAGTCCCATGCTCCGGATGTTGGCGGCAACTTTTCCAGTATCCAGGGAAGAAATTCCTTCACTGAAAACACGCAACCGTGTATTGTCAATCATATTGGTTTCATTGCTGTTATTGCTTCCCATGATATCATTGTTCAACATGGCATCCACATTCCAGTTCTTTACTTTCGCAGTAGTAGCAAGGAAAGTAGCACCCAATAAACCTTGTTCTTCCCCGCTGACCGCAACAAAAATAATGGTAGCAGGAAAGGAATGGCGGCTCATGATCCTTGCACATTCCATGACGGCAGCTGTTCCGCTTCCGTCGTCATTGGCACCCGGGGAAACAGCTCTGCGGTTCATGACATCGGTAACGCGACTGTCGAGATGACCACTGATGATGTAGATTCGGCTGTCTGTGGGATCTGTTCCTTTCAATACCGCCATGGCATTTCCCAAATGGGTGACAGAGTCCACCCTTTTTCCATCCGGCTGCAAAGTGGTGGTATCCAGGTAAGCCGTTAACCTGCCATTGCTATACTTTCCAAATTCAGTGAATTTCTGAACCACCCACTGACGGGCGGCTCCAATTCCTCTTTTTTTATCTGTGGTGGAACTTAAAGTATTCCGGGTACCAAAACTAACCAGGCTGGTGATATATGATTTCAGACTATCTGCTGAAATTTCTTTTACCATTTGCTCAATTTCTATGTCCCTGTGGATGATGGTTTGGGCATCAGCACGGGCGCAGCTGCCAACAATTACTAAAAAAATAAAAACCTTTCTCATGTAAAAAATTAAAATTTAAAATTAAGGAAGTGTAGGCACAGAATTTTTTGAGACATTAGGTTCATTCAAGTACCTCACCCATTTTGAGGAATTTTGTTGGCTATCATTGACCTAACTGTTCATTCCTTCAATATCCATATTTATCTTTCCACAACCCCTTCAAAAATTTGCGCAGTTCCTCTTCACGGGGATTTTTTCCCGGATCGTAGAATTTAGTATTTTTTAATTGGTCCGGAAGAAATTCATGCTCGGTAAAATTACCTTCATAACTGTGCGCGTATTGATAATTCTTTCCATAACCCATATTTTTCATCAAACTGGTAGGGGCGTTACGGATAGACAATGGCACCGGAAGATCGCCTTCTTTTCTAACCGCGTCCAGTGCCTCCTCAATAGCCCTGTAAGAGGCATTGCTTTTGTTCGATGCCGCCAGATAAGTGGCGCACTGTGCAAGGATGATCCTGGATTCGGGATAGCCGATTTTATTCACTGCTTCAAAGCAGGAGTTGGCAAGCACGATAGCTGTAGGATTGGCATTGCCAATGTCTTCACTGGCGAAGATCACCATGCGGCGGGCAATGAATTTCACATCTTCACCGCCCTCTATCATGCGCGCCAGCCAGTAAACCGCGGCATTAGGATCACTCCCCCTCATGGATTTAATAAAGGCTGATATAATATCATAATGCTGTTCACCGCTTTTATCATATAAAGCAATTCTTTGCTGAGCCACCTGCATCACTACGTCATTGGTGATCACCACCGGGCTATGAGCAGACCTTGCATCCACTACCAGTTCCAGAAGGTTCAGCAGTTTTCGGGCATCACCTCCAGACAATTTAATCAGCGCTTCCGTTTCTTGCAGATCAATTTCTTTAGTGCGCAGCCATTCATCTTTTTTCAATGCCTGTTTCAACAATTGAACAAGTCCCGTTTCCGTTAAGGGTTTCAATACATACACCTGGCACCTGCTGAGCAAGGCGCTGTTGACTTCAAAGGATGGATTTTCTGTGGTAGCTCCGATCAGCGTTATAATTCCTTTTTCAACAGCACCCAGTAAAGCGTCCTGTTGCCCCTTATTGAAGCGGTGGATTTCATCTATAAATAATACAGCACCTTTTGAGTGTTGTGATTGAGCGATGGCTTCCCGCACTTCTTTCACACCCGAACTAATAGCGCTAAGGGTGAAGAATGGAACGTGAAGTTGATGTGCAATGATGTTGGCCAGCGTGGTTTTGCCCGTTCCCGGTGGTCCCCATAGAATCATGGATGGAATTTTTCCATGATCCAATGCAGTTCGCAAAATGCTTCCCTTTCCAGCAAGGTGTTCTTGTTCCACAAGGTCATTTAATGTGTCCGGTCGCATTCTTTCGGCAAGGGGCGGAGCAGTAATCATAATTCAAATTAATGGAATTTATGCAGTGCTGATCGGAACAAGTAAGAGGTCTTGAGGAAATGCAGATAGCAGAATAGGCGTGCTTAAGTACTACTATAATAACATTGTATCAGACTCGATTAATGCACATTTGCTTTAATAAATGATTCGATTCTGTCAAAAGCATCCTTCATCACCGCGTCTGGCCATATGGTATGGCCTTCTGCTGGATACACCACCAGCTGACTGGGAACACCCATGCTATCGAGTTTATTTTTCAGGGCAACAGACTGTGAAATATTGACCAGCGCATCCATGCCGCCATGTAAAATGATAGTGGGCGGCGACAAAGGTGAAACAAAAGTCAAAGGACTTGATTGCTGGTAACCATTGGGATTGGTATCAGGACTACCCCCCACCAACGACTGAATGGCCAATTGATTGATGGAGCCCGGAGCTGCAGACTGGTACATCGAAATCATATTTACAGGTGCAAAAAAATCAATGACCGCGCGGATTTTTGGTTGCGGATATTTATAAGCCTGAAGAGTTACCTGGTGTCCGCCCGAACTGGCTCCCAATAAAATGAAGTTTGGAGAGATGTGGTAGGCTGAACTATTTTTTAAAAGAAAATCAACAGCTGCTTTCATATCCTCTTCCTGTACGGGAAAGTGATTGGCTGTCAGTGTCGCAAGCCTATAATTAATATTGGCAATGGCGTAATCTTTAAACCGTTGCTGCAAAACCGGAACATAAGGTTGAAAATCTCCTTTGTCGCCTGAGGACCAGGCACCGCCATGTACCATGATGATGGTACGGGTGGAGTCTGAGCTGCGTTTAGCCGGCAGATAAATATCCATTTTTTGCAAAGGGTCGGAACCATAAGAAATATTATTCCTGTTTTCGGCCACCTCTATGGGTGTGGGCGCTTCTACCTGGATATTCTTCTGACAGGAAGGGAATAGAGCAATGAATAAAATAAAAACAATAATGATTTTCATATGGTGTACCCTAAAGTTAGGGAAGAATGGTACTTGCTGTGCCTTCTGCAACCACTATATTCCCTACTATTATTAAAGATCCAAAGAGTGAATATGCAATTCTTTCATCTGATGGGCATCAATCGTGGAAGGCGCGTCAAGCATGACGTCCCTGCCGCTGTTGTTTTTTGGGAAAGCTATGAAATCCCTGATGCTTTCACTTCCTCCCAGCAACGCACACAACCGGTCAAAACCAAAAGCAATACCGCCGTGTGGAGGAGCGCCGTATTCAAATGCGCCCAGGAGGAAGCCAAATTTGTGTTGCGCCTCCTCAGTGGTCATTCCCAGCGCAGCAAACATTTTCTCCTGTAATTCCCGTTGAAAGATGCGGATGGAACCCCCACCGATTTCATTTCCATTCAGCACCATATCATACGCGTTGGCCTTGATCGTAGCATAGGGATGATCGAGGTAGGCCGAAGCATTTTCAATGGCAGGATCATGGTCAATCATGACGCTGATGTGATCGGGTTTGGGTGAAGTGAAGGGATGATGACGGGCTACCCAACGATTATTTTCCTCTGCATATTCGAACAATGGAAAATCAAGCACCCACAACAGCTTGAATTCATGGGTTTTCCGAAGGCCCAGTCTTTCTCCGAATTCGAGACGCAATTCACTCGCTGCCTTTCGTGTTTTTTCTTCCGGTCCTGCTACGATAAGTACCAGATCGCCAGCCTTTGCAGGAATAGAGGATACCAAGGATTTTAATTTGTCTTCATTGAAGAATTTATCCACGCTGCTTTTGAAGGTGCCATCATGATGGCAGCGGATATAAACCAAACCCTGCATACCAATTTGTGGCCTCTTCACCCATTCTGTCAGCTCATCAATTTGTTTTCGTGAATATTCTGATCCGCCAGGCACTGCTATACCAATGACGGTTTCAGCCTTGTCAAAAACTTGAAATCCAGTCGCACCCCTGCCCAGTACATCGAAAGATGGTTCCTGACTTTTGCTGGTAAAAACAGAAGCAGGCACTTTGAAGTTGCACAAGGGTATGCCAAACCGTATATCAGGTTTGTCATTACCATACATCCACATGGCGTCTTCCCAGGTCATGCGCTGAACCTTTTCACTATAATCAATTTCCTTTACCTCCTTAAAAATATATTTCACCAGGCCTTCAAACATGTTCAGGATATCTTCCTGTTCCACAAAAGACATTTCACAGTCGATCTGAGTAAATTCTGGCTGGCGGTCAGATCGCAGGTCTTCATCCCTGAAGCATTTCACAATCTGGTAATATCTGTCGTAACCGCTGACCATCAAAAGTTGTTTGAATGTTTGTGGGGATTGAGGAAGAGCATAAAACTCTCCCGGGTTCATCCTGGAGGGAACCACAAAGTCTCTGGCGCCTTCTGGTGTGCTTTTGATTAAAAACGGGGTTTCAATATCCATGAAACCC
>JANLYU010000438.1:0-7856 GCA_031365785.1 Flavisolibacter sp.
GGGTTTTTATTGGTAGTTTTTTGTTCAATGGAGATAACAGGAGAAAGCCCGGTAATCTTGTCCACATCAGGCCGCTCCATTTCACCTATGAACTGCCGGGCATAGGCACCGAATGTTTCCATATATCGACGCTGGCCTTCCGCATAAATGGTGTCAAATGCCAAAGATGATTTTCCACTACCACTGATACCCGTGATCACCACCAGTTGGTTCTTTGGGATGGCAATGTCTATATTCTTCAAGTTGTGTTCTTTCGCACCAAAAACTTCAATAAATTCTTCTTTTTCAAACCCATTCACGGGTAATTCTTTTTTTTTCATACGATCAGCCATCTCAATGGCGGCGAAGATAATGAAGGTGAGAATTTTGCTAAAAATTTTAACATTAGGGTGAATGCGGGCTTTTTTGTTTTAACGTGTAAAGTCATGATATTTTTTTGATGTTCTTTAAAGTTGGCACAGTATTCCGTTATAGGGCCAAACACTAAAAGATAACGTATGAAAAACATCATTTTTCCTTTTGTTGCCGCTTTGTTATTCGGCACTGCTGTGACTGCACAGTCAACTTCAGATTCTATAGCTGCCAAATATCAGTTGTTACCAATGCCTGGGGCGCTTACTATTGAAAAAACTTATCCAGTACTTGGAAGTTATACACTCAATACTACAGAAGGCACTCAACAAAATGTGATGATCACCCTTGATCCGGAAAACAAAGGGATGGTATGGATTGAAGGACTTCCGCAGGGAAAAATCAAGGCTTATCTGAAAAAAGCACCTGCCACTTACAGGATCCTTGCTCAAAAGTCTGAAACAGGAAAACAGGTTTCAGAAGGCACACTCATTTTTGATCAGGAAACCAATAACCTGAACATAGCTCTGGGCAAACCCTTTGATACATCTAACCCTGCTGCTATTTTTAATCTGAAACCAACTTCAGATGTAGCCATGTCTGGAAGTAATGAAGTAAAATTGAAATCTAAGACAGCTACCATTAAAATGAAAACAAAAGTTTTGTTTTACACCGCTGCAAAGTCTGATCAGTCGAATGCCAATGCAGCATCTTCTACCACAACTCAGCAATAAAATATCCTCATCTATTTAAAGGACCGCTACAAAGCGGTCCTTTTTTTTACTTTTCATATAAAAAACCTATCACCTCCTTCTTTAATGGTATAAAATTTCAAAAGTAAATAGCTGAGATTTGGATACCATTTGACCTTCTATGTATATCCATAATTCATCTCAAGTACACTATTGGTGACAACATGGTATAATGTTTGGATTTCATAATAAAACAGTAAACATGAATACCATTCTACGCATTTCCATGATAAGCATTCTTTCGGTCTTTCTATTAGTAGGTTGCAAGACATTGAACCGGACTCAAAAAGGCGCTGCTATCGGTGCTGCTGGCGGAGGTGCCATTGGTGCCGTCATAGGTAAAGCATTGGGACACACAGCTATGGGCGCACTTATCGGCGCTGCGGTGGGCGGCGTAACCGGTAGTGTTATCGGGAGAAATATGGACAAACAAGCTGATGAAATGAAAAAAGTACTGGGGGATGCGGAAGTAACAAGGGAAGGGGAAGGCATTGTAGTGAATTTTAAAGAAAAGGTACTTTTTGGATTTGACCAATACAATTTAACCAGCAATGCTGCACAAAACCTCAATCAGCTCACCGCTATTCTTCTAAAATATCCAGACACCAATATTGAAATACTGGGACATACGGATAATAAAGGAACAGTAGCTTATAATAAAAGACTTTCTCATCGCCGGGCGGAAGCTGTAGCTAATTACATGAAAAACCAACAGGTAAATAGCGTTCGCTTATCCACAAAGGGCATGGGTGAATCAGATCCCGTTGCCTCCAATAATGATGAGGAAGGCCGTTCTCTTAACCGCCGCGTGGAATTTGTGATCACGGCCAATGAAAAAATGAAAGAAGATGCGAAGGTCCAGGGTGGTCAATAGCGCATGATGACTGTTGGCTTATCATTTTATTCATTCGGTGAGGGAATTTTTATGCTTGGCAAGAGCAGCTGCTATATAATTCAGACCTCACAGTCTTAAGACCTCCTTTTCAGACATTCCATTGATTTGGCAAAAAAATAGAGGGTAACGGTACAAGTTTCTGCAAATACAGTTGAATTTATTGATGGCTTCCATGATCATAAACCACACGGGTCTTGAAATCTTCTTTTTGCAACTAATTTTGCTACGTAGCATCTGAATATTTAATCTGCCCTGAAATTTCCTAAAGTTGATAACACTTTTTGGATCTGCGCTGTATCCACTATACTTCACTGGTCTCAAGACCTACTTTACCTGAATTCGTTCAAGCAATTTTAATGGGTTAGATAAGTGTTATGGGACCATTTTTACTTCTCATCAAACAAATCCTTCAAACTTCTCTAAAACCATAGCTAAGTTTTGAGATCTCTTTTTTGCAAGTAGTAATATGTACTCACACAAATGAGTCATCAAATAACTTATGGATGTTATCGGGTATGTAATTGCTACCCGGAACTGCAACGTTCCACTATATCAATAACCTTTACTGATCCATCTGTCAACTTTAAGGAATCAGAATTGTGTGAATGATTGAACTAGAATCCTATTAATTTTGTAGTTAAGAATAATTATGAAAGAATTATCTGTGGTGATTCCTGTCATGAATGAAGAAGACAATATTCAGCCGTTGCTGGAGGCCATTCGTGATGCTCTGAAAAACCAGGATTATGAAGTGGTTTTGGTAGATGATGGCTCCACAGATGGAACAAAAAAAAGGATTATACAATTTGCAGATGAGCATACAAAACTCGTGGAATTAAGAAAAAATTATGGCCAGAGTACCGCCATGACCGCCGGTATTGATCATGCCAATGCCAGGTATATCGCCATGATAGATGGAGACCTGCAGAACGATCCTACAGATATTCCTTTTATGCTGGAACTGGCGAAGAAAGACGATTGGGATGTGGTGGCCGGTAACAGAAAGAACCGTAAGGATGGAATGTTTTTGAGGAAGGTACCAAGTAAAATTGCCAACTCGCTCATCCGTCGAATGACCGGGGTGTATATTAAAGACTATGGATGTACATTAAAAGTTTTTAAAAAAGAAATCGCGGAAGACCTTGGGTTATATGGCGAACTACACCGCTTCATTCCGGTACTTGCCAAACTGCAGGGTGCAAGGATCACGCAGGTGGATGTAAAACACCATCCCCGGAAATTTGGGAAAAGTAAGTATGGCATCGGAAGAACCTTTCGCGTTCTATCCGATCTTGTACTCATGGTGTTCTTCCGCAAATATTTACAAAAGCCCATGCATTTGTTTGGAACCATCGGATTTATCAGCTTAGGTGCCGGCCTGCTGATCAATTTTTACCTGCTCATTTTAAAAATACTGGGACATGATATCTGGGGGAAACCTTTACTGATACTCGGACTTATTTTTTTACTGGGTGGGGTGCAACTGATCACGATTGGCATACTGGCCGAAATTGCTGTAAGGACTTATTTTGAATCACAGCAAAAGAAAACTTACAATGTAAGGAATGTATACCAGAAGGAAAAAGTAAAGGACACCCTTGAAATTACTGTTTAGTGGAGCAGGATGTGCTGGTGTTCCAAAAACCAATTGTAAAAGTTCAATAGTCCGGTACGCAATGGTGTAGCGGGTTGGTACTGCAATAAACGTTTTGCTTTGCTGATATCCGCATAAGTATTTGGTACATCCCCAGCCTGCTCGGGAAGTTGTTCCACCAAAGCTTTTTTTCCCACGATCTCTTCCAGGTGCAACACGAGGTCTTTCAGTGAAACAGCATTACTATTTCCCAGGTTAATGATTTCAAATAAAGATTTGTCATAATCAATAGCGGCCAGAATACCCTGAACAATGTCATCTACGTAGGTATAATCGCGGCTCGTTGATCCATCGCCGTACATAGCGATTGGTTGGTCTTTGAGGAGTGATTTGATAAATTTATGGATGGCCAGGTCGGGTCTTTGCGAAGGTCCATATACCGTGAAGAATCGCAGTGCGATAAACCTTATTCCGTATAAATGGCTGGCCACATGGCCC
The DNA here is from genome assembly GCA_031365785.1 of Flavisolibacter sp. Classification (GTDB taxonomy): domain Bacteria; phylum Bacteroidota; class Bacteroidia; order Chitinophagales; family Chitinophagaceae; genus Flavisolibacter. The sequence continues at coordinate 4,091 of JANLYU010000438.1, forward strand.
GCCCCTTCGCCCGACAATTTAGTCATGGCATAAGGACTGATCGGTTGAAGCTGTTCCTCTTCTTTCCAGGGTAAATGAGTGTTGGCTCCATACACACTGCTGGAAGAGGCAAAAATAAATTGAGGAATGCTGGTGAGCTGAGCAAAATCAAGCAGCATCTGCGTACCCAGGACATTGGTGCGCTGATAGCCCAGCGGGTTACTAATGCTGGGGCGCACCCCTGCTTTGGCAGCGAGGTGAATTATCACATCGACTGGCTGGGGTAAGATTTTTTCCAGTTCATGAGCGGAGAGATCTTCCAGGTCGCGGTCGATGATCATTACCTGCTGGTGCTGTTCAAATCCTTCCGTATTCAAAAGTTTGAATTGACGGGGATAAAAGGGATCAAAATTATCGATGATAGTTAAACGGATGTAGTCATCTTTTAAAAGTGCTTTGATCAGTTGACTCCCAATAAAACCTGCACCCCCGGTCACCAAATAATGCTTTTTATAAATACCCATGCCCTGATTGCCTTTTCTTTGTACTCAAAATTTACAGTGCTGCAAAGTACAGAATATCGCCATTTCAGGAATGCAGTTCTTTTCAGCCTTTTCATGGCTATGGCAGTAGCCATTTATTTATTGACGTACGGTAAAGAATATTCCTTCCTGGTGATCAACCATTATAATTCCCCTTCTTTAGATTATGTTTTCCGGTTCTGGACTTTTTTGGGTGATGGGCTCATCTGGATCCCCTTGTTTGCTTATGTACTGATGTTCAAACGGGATTATCTTGTAGCGGTACTGGCAGGACTGATCATTTGTAGTATCCTTACGCAATTCATGAAAAATGTGGTCTTCCCGGAAGATTTCAGACCAATTGTGGTATTGTCTGATAAGGTACGAACCATCCCTGGTTATTATATAAACCGACAGCATAGTTTTCCATCGGGTCATACCAGTACTGCATTTACACTGGCGTTATTGATGGCATTTATTGTCAAAAGGGATATATGGGTGTATTTTTTTCCCCTGATCGCGTTCTTTGTCGGGTATTCCAGAATCTACCTCGCACAACACTTTGTAACAGATGTATTCGCCGGGATGTTAACAGGTATCATTTCTTCCTGGCTGGCTTTGCTCGTGTATGAACAATACAGAAGAAAAAAGAAATTAAAAATAATTAGTGAATAGTGAAAGGATCGGCCAAGGAGCAACTCTGAAATAAATATTCTTTTCTTGGGTTACAGTTCACATAGTAGTTACATCTCTGTCAGACTCAATTCAAATTCTGTGAAAGATGGAGCGGATTTTTACCCAAATGCTTTTTCGCGGTAAAATCACAGTGTTTTTTGGTTCAATGACTTTGCTGATCACTTCTTCACTGAAATCCTCAACGGAATGCCGGGGCTTCCTTTTCATATAGCGGTAAACAGGGGCCAGGTCCATATCATGGATATATGGTTCAAGCTTATCCGTACATTCAAAACTCAGGTATTTTTCAATCTCCTTATATTTTGTATTGTAAAATACCTCCACATAAAACCCTTCTACCTGATAAAGCAGGATGAGAAATTCCTTATCCTTCCTCCGGCCAATCTGTTCACCATTGTACCAGAGCATTTCCAATTGCTCATTCTCTCTGAGCAGCACAAAATCAAAAAAATGCATACAGTAAAAATTATCCTTTAATAATGCCAGCCTTTGATGGATGGTAAACTTCGAATGATTCTTCGGATAATGAGAAGTTTATAATAGGAGGGATGGAGCTAAAGTATACAACCTGTTTTAAAAAAACAAATGGAAGACCAACTAACTGAAATAATAAATCATCTACGCACAGATGTAATTAAAAAATTATTTGATATCATCTCCAAATAGCCAGTTATATAATAAACTTTTATCCTCCCCATGAATATTTCCTGCAACTGCACCAGTTGAGGTCATCGCAAAACTTTCAGTGGCAGACAGTATAACCTAGTAATTTGAAAGGCCATATAGTTTTCCATATAGCCTTTCCTTCTGTATGTATCACTCCAGGAAAAATTCCTTCGATTAAATGTTTTAGTCATCATCCGCATCGGGGTCAGTGTCTGGGATCAGGTACCCAAACAACCCGTCGGCTTCGTCGCGCGGACCAGCAGCAAAATACAATCTGTTTGGATCGATGGTAGAAGTAGGCGGCGGAAATACTATAGCCCAAAGTCCATCAATGGTCACCGGCTCATGATGCGCTCTTAGCTGACCCAGAAACTTACCATCTGACCGGTATGCATTGATTCTTCCATCTCCAAAATTGCCAATTAAAATCACAGATGTAACCTGATGGGCTTCCTCTTTATCCTCTTCCATTTCATCTTTGAAAAAGGTTGCAGGAGCCAGAGCAACGCCCCAGGGGTCATTCAAGGTACCCATTGATGCCAGTCGCCTTACCAGGCTGCCATTACTATTATAAATATCTACAAACCCTTTTCCCAAACCTGCTTCGCTTCGGCCAGTAGGCCCAACTTTAGAATAGGTTACATATAAAAGTCCGGCAACATTCTGTATATTATACGGTGCATATCCAGCCGGTAGAGCGGGGTCCACAAAGGGCATAGTAACAGGATTCCAGTTCCGGTCCCAAACATCAATCCTCCTCTGCCTGAAATTGGCAGCATATAAAAAATTACTGCCCCCCGTACTTCCAAGTGTAAGGCCGGTAAAAGCAGATTGAGGCACTGTCAACTTTCTGAAAGCATGATTTCCCAACGTGCCATTCCAGGCAGATACTACACCGTCAACTCCAGCAAAAATGAATCGGGCAGCACCACCCGGAATTATAAAATCTGCTCCATTGGAATTGAATACTACACCCGTTGGATTACCGCCTTCTGGTAACCCAGGATTAGGAATATGAACCGGGCCCAGAACTGTTACCCCCTCCCGGTTATAGACATCACTCACATGTCCCCGCTGGGAACTTACCCATGCGATTCCTGTTGGACTAAACGAAAGTCCCCATCCATTCATCAGAGTAGGATCTACGTGGGCGGCATGGTACAGCGGTGAATTGGAAACAAGATTCACCTGGTTGAAGTGCCCGATTTTTTTGTTTTCGTGAGAAACGTTCATCCGGCTCTCTTCCTGTAAATGAGGTGCCGGTATTTCATTTGATTTTTTACAACCAGAGGTGAAAATCATTGCGGCACCCAATAGGATTGGTGTACCTAACGATAAAAAAGACTTTTTTGTGTTCATATAGCATATTTGATGGTGAGGTAATGAAAACCAGAATTTTTTCCAGGGTGATAACAATCAAATAGTAAAACAAGGATGTGCAAAGGGCTTATGTATAAGTACGCAGCGATTCAAAATAGGTTTGCTGGGTTCTGAAATTTATAAAAGTTATTTTCTCATTTCGTAACTGCCTTTTCCTTTTTCGTAAACTAATTGGATTCTTGTTAACCTACATTGCGACCCAAAACCTCATGAAAAAGCTACTCTTCATCATCCTGCTTTCCCTAGCTTTTGTAAGTAATGCACATGCACAAGACCGATACTTTGGACGCACTTATACTTCCAACGTCCTTCCAAAAGGTAGTTTTGATGTAGAGCTTTGGCATACTTCCCGGATCGGCCACCAAAATGAATTTTTTCATGCCCAGGACCAGCGAATGGAATTTGAAGTGGGCCTTGGGAGTAATGTACAAACCGCATTCTATTTCAACCGGTTTCAAAAAAGCTTCAGTAACCAGCTGAATGATATTGTACATACAAATGAAATTGGTTTCAGCAATGAATGG
>JANLYU010000441.1:0-5217 GCA_031365785.1 Flavisolibacter sp.
TTCAAAATGAACCGGTGATTCAGGAAGTTTTTTTTGTTTGTTTTGACCAGGAGAACTTTGAATTGACGCAGGCGGAAATAGCCAGGATTAATCAAGATTAACCTACGGAATCGATGATCACCATGCAACCTGTATTTTTTACAAGCCGGAAGATGGTAGCAACTGGTTGTAGCCACATCATCTGGGAAAAGCCTCATAGCTATTGGGGAGGGTAAAGGAAAGGGCTTATACTGGTATTTCTTTGACTTTTCTTTCAGGGGTCAGTCTCGGATGTTTAGGTGTTTTGGGCACAACCCTGTGGATTCCATTATTTGAACTGATTATTCTTACGGTTTCCTATGGCAGCTATCATACATTACATCTCTATCCAGGCCCTGCCAATCCTTCCCTGGTTTACCTGCCCTTTGAATGATGATTGACCACATTATTTTCTGAACCATAAGTTTATATACACATTTCATTCAATCGAAACTCAACATGAAAAAAAGTTATCTCTTGATGATCTTCTGGTGCTGCAGCCATCTGGAAATTTTTGCTCAGCCTGATACTGTCAATTCCCTGATAAAGAAAACCTACATGATTCCCATGCGCGATGGGATCCGTCTTTTTACAGTGGTGTTGGCTCCGGCGAATCGAACAAAGCCTCTTCCCATTTTGATGGAACGCACTCCTTATGGAGCTGATTTTCCTTTGAAAGAAGATTCAGCTTTAATGGTCGACCGCCTGCCTGATTATTACAGGATCTTAGCGAAAGAAGGTTACATTTTAGTGTTCCAGGATATACGGGGTAAATTTAAAAGTGAAGGCAATTTTGAAATGAACAGGCCTTTGTATCACGTATTTGACAATACCAGGACAGATGAAAGTACGGATGCTTATGATGCAGTAGACTGGATAATAAAAAATATCAGCAACAACAATGGTAAAGTAGGCATATTAGGAATATCTTATCCGGGTTATCTGGCACTGGATGCTTCAGTAGATCCGCATCCCGCTTTGAAGGCAAGTATTCCACAAGCATCCCCCGCCGATATGTTTTTAGGAGATGATTTTCATCACAACGGTGCTTTTCGTTTGAGCTATGGGTTTGAATATAGTTACCTGGTGGAAAATGAAAAGGAAGCCAATAGTGATTATCCATTTCCTCAATTCGATTTGTTTGATTGGTACCTCCACCTGGGGCCTTTAAAGAATGTAAATAATAAATATTACAAGGGCAAACTGCCCTCCTGGAACGATTTTGTCGCGCATCCCAATTATGATGCTTACTGGAAAAGGCAATCCAGTTTAACCACGATACGGGCACCTCAGATTCCCATTCTTCATGTTGGTGGGTATTACGACCAGGAAGATCTGAATGGTCCGCAAATCATGTATAGCCAGCTCGAAAAAAAGGATTCATTCAACAAAAATTTTATCGTGTTGGGTCCGTGGAATCATGGAGGCTGGGCCGGAGAAAAGGGTGATAGCCTTGGCAAAATGGATTTTGAAAGTAAAACCGCAGTGTGGTACCATGCATTCCAAAAAAAATGGTTCGATTACTATCTCAAAGGAATCGGGGATGGTAAATTTGAAGAGGCCAATTGTTTTCAAACAGGTACTAATCAATGGAAGTCTTACCCCAACTGGCCGCCAAAAGATGCGGAGGTGAAAAAATTATTTGTGCATGAAGACAACAGGGCCAATTTCATCATGCCTTCCTCACCAGGAGGTGCTGTAAGTTATGTCAGTGATCCTTCGAAACCGGTGCCTTACAGGACCCTGCCTATTGAGGCCACCTATGGTCCAGGAAGCCGTTGGAACTCCTGGCACGTGGAAGACCAGCGGTTTGTGAGTTCAAGGCCCGACGTCATAAGTTTTACGGGTGATAGTTTACAGGATAACCTAACAGTCACAGGAAAGGTAATGGCCCATATTTATGTCTCCACCACGGCAAGTGATGCAGATTTCGTAGTGAAGTTGATTGATGTTTACCCAAAATTTTATAACAGGAACCAATTGATCAGCGGTTATCAATTACCGGTAGCCATGGAAGTTTTCAGGAGCCGGTTCAGGAAAAGCTTTGAAAAACCTACCCCGCTTATTCCCGGAAAACCCGAAGAATTGATCATTGATCTCCATGATATCAATCACACTTTTTTGAAAGGTCATTCTTTGATGATTCAGATTCAAAGCACCTGGTTCCCGATTATAGACAGAAATCCACAAAAGTACGTGGCCAGTATTTTTGATGCTACGGAAAAGGATTTCATGAAAGCTACCCATACCCTTTATTGCAATCAAAAGTATCCTTCATTTATTGCGCTACCAGTGATGAAAGATTAAGTATTTTGATAAAGTTGAACCTTCTTACTATTCCTGTTTTGATGAATACCCACACGATTCAAAATCCTGTCAGGGTTATACTGATCATTTATTTTAAATTAGAGGTATTATCATCTTATGAGGAAGAAGCAGTGTGTGTAAACTGTAGTTGAGTTTTGTAATGATCAGTATACACATTTTTCCAGCTTCATATAAAGTTGAAACCTGTTTATTATGAATCAAAAAGCGATGGGGAGGAAACAGCTGACGCATCCGGAAGGTAAGAATGCCATTTCCATGGATGCGCAAAAATATGAAGTACTGAAAATTTCTTTTCTTTCGTGCCTGCAGATTAGGAAGGTGGCACCATTTCAGGTACTTCTGGCTGATGTCGAGCAGGACCTCAATAAAAAGAAAATTAAAGTAGGAGGTAAACTGGAGTGGAATCTTTTTTGGGTTACTCTCGACCTGGAAGCAAATAAGGCAATCAGGAAAGACCGGTCATCATCCCCAATCATGTATACAATAATATGACTGAATTTACTGGAGTTGCTCGATCATCAAGAAGGACCGTATGAACGAACACAACACTTCCATGGTGCTAAAGAACAAAAGGATTCAATCCATTGATTTGCTTCGGGGTATTGTGATGGTCATCATGGCGCTGGATCACACGCGTGATTTCTTACATTATGGTGCCTCCATTGATCAGTTACCACTTGACTTAGCAACGACCACTCCAGTTTTGTTTTTTACAAGGTGGATTACCCATTTCTGTGCTCCCATTTTTGTTTTTCTATCCGGAACAAGTGTGTTTTTATATAGTACAGGCAAAACCAAAAGCCAGGTCGCCATTTTTCTATTCACCAGAGGGATATGGCTGATGCTTGCCGAATTGTTTATTATTTTTCCCATATGGAATTTTACCTTTTCCATGATTTACCTGCAGGTGATCTGGGCAATTGGATTGAGCATGGTAGTGTTGTCAGTTCTGCAATACCTACCTTATAAGTTGTTATTGATACTAGGTCTTGTGATCATCTTCGGACACAACTTTCTGGATTCAGTAAAAGTGGAAACGCCTTTTATTTCTTCCTTGGTCTGGTCAGTAATCCATGAACGACACGATTATTTTTGGAATAAAAATTTCATGATTGTGGTGCAATACCCTTTTTTACCCTGGCTGGGCGTGATGATTTTAGGATACACGCTTGGAAAGTTATATGTACCTGGTATTCAGCAGTCCTATAGAAAAAAAATTTTGTTACGTACAGGCTTGGCTTCCATAGTGCTTTTTATTTGCTTACGGGCACTGAACATTTATGGAGATATGCAACCATGGGCCCACCAAAGCACCAGGCTGTTTACCTTTATGGACTTTTTGAAAACCACAAAATACCCTCCTTCTTTATTGTTTATCTTAATGACACTTGGACCAGGACTTTTATTTCTTTCTTTAGCTGAATCTCTAAAAGGTAAATTAAAAGAGCTGTTGGTGATTTTTGGAAAAGTTCCTTTCTTTTATTACGTCCTGCACATCCTTTTCATTCATATTCTTTCCTTTGCCATATTCCTGCTGTCTGGACATCGCTGGGAAGAATTGGATTTTACGCATTTCAGGGAAGGAAGTATGCCATTTGGCAGTGGATACTCGCTCTGGGTGGTGTATGTTGTATGGATAAGCATTGTGATGCTGTTGTATTTTCCCTGTCGATGGTATAGTCGTTATAAAGCTTCTCACCATTTTTGGTGGCTGAGCTATATTTGATTTATTGATCAAATGAAAATGACACCAAGAATGGAAATTATTTCTGATAAGTTGTTGATAGGGAAACGTCTATCGATGAGCCTGACCGAAGATAAAACATTTAGTTTGTGGCAAAGTTTTATGTCAGAAAGAAAAAAAATTCCTCATGCAGTTTCCAACGATCTTTTTTCTGTACAGGTTTATCATCAGCCGGTAGAGAAAGAGAAATTCAATACCGATACCTTATTTACCAAGTGGGCCGCGGTGGAAGTATGGCAGGCTGATGAAACTCCAGAAAATATGGAATCGCTTCATTTACCCGGTGGACTCCATGCGGTGTTCCATTATAGGGGTGCGGCTGGAAACGGTGGGGCCACATTCCGGTATATTTTCGAATCCTGGTTACCAGCCTCCGGATATATGATGACTGCAGGGCACCATTTCGAGATCATGGGTGAAAAATATAAAAACAATGATCCTGATTCCGAGGAGGAAATCTGGATTCCAGTCATTGCAACAAAAACTTATCTAAGTAGCATTGACGCACCTATTCATTAAGAAAGTATTGTTGAGACGAAATGTAAATGATAGTAAGTTGTCTGGTATGCTGCTGTCGGCATGTTCATCGTAAGTTGATTAACTTACCTTTTATTATTTAACCATTATTTTTCATGACTTATTTGAACACGTTGGATGGTGCCCGGTCATTGGACACCGATGACCCATTAAAAAATTTCCGCGGACAGTTTTTTATCCCTCAGCATCATCATCATGATACCATTTACTTTAACGGCAATTCACTGGGCTTACAGCCAAAGTCTACGATCGTGCACCTTCAACAGGAGTTGACGGACTGGGCAAACCTTGGCGTGAAAGGACATGTGCAGGCCCGTCACCCCTGGACGCCCTATCATGAGGAGTTGTCCGGTATGATTGGAAAATTGGTGGGTGCGCAACAGGAGGAAGTAGTTGTGATGAGCCAGTTAACAGTAAACCTTCATGTTTTACTCACTACATTTTACCGGCCTACCCGCCAGCGTTTTAAAATCATCTGTGAGGCAAAAGCATTTCCTTCCGACCAATATGCACTTGCCAGTCAGGTTCGGTTACATGGACTGGATCCTGATGAGGCGATCATTGAAGTGAGTCCAAGAAGCGGTGAATAC
>JANLYU010000454.1:0-6436 GCA_031365785.1 Flavisolibacter sp.
GTATGATGCCGCACCCGGAACGGGCGTGTTCACCGCTGCTCGGAAACACGGATGGAAAAATGATTTTCAACCTGTTATTTTCATTGGTTCCAGCCACCGCATGATTTACTTTAACATTCTGCAAAAGATTTATAAAAGAGATTTGTAACACAATTTGCAAATATGAAAAGCATTTTTATTTTCATCTGTGCCCTTGCAGGTAGTGTGGCAGCAACTGCACAGGCTTCCAACCCGGTGACCTGGTCATTCAATACCAGAAAAGTCGGCAATAAATTATATGAAGTGCAGATGATAGCTACGCTCCAGCCCGGATGGCATTTATATGCTCAAATTCAGCCAAAAGATGCCATAGCTCAACCCATTACTTTTACTTTCAATAAAAATCCATTCATTGACTTTGATGGTAAAGTAAAGGAGGTGGGTAAACTTCAAAAATTCACAGACAGAAAGCTGGGAATATCCGCCAACCAGTATAGCAATAAAGTAATGTTCCTGCAAAAAATAAAAGTAAAGAATCAGGCAAAGACCAATATCACGGGTAAATTGGAATATCAAACCTGTAATGATGAAAAATGCCTGCCTCCAAAAACCATTAATTTGTCAATTCCACTGTAAAAACGAATCGTTTTTTGATCAACGAGTTCTCCCAGGAACTCGTTTTGTTTACAAATAATCAGATGAAACCAACGAGACCAGGATTACTGACTATAATTTTTTTGGGAACTGCTTTTTTTTTGATGGCACAGGATGTGACCCAGGTTTTCAAATGGAAAGTCAGCAGTAAAAAAGTTTCTGCTACTGAATATGAACTGGAATTTTCTACCACTCCTGAAAAGTCATGGCAATTATATGCACCGAACCAGGACCTTAGTGGTGTTCCCTCCTCCACACTATCATTAGATAGTTCCATTAAACATACCTCCTTATTCAAAGATTCAGGCGTTACGAAAGTCATGAGCAGTGGGCTATTTCCAATTCCGGTAAAGTTGTATGAGCAAGCAACCTCCTGGAAAATCAATATTATTTTTTCTGGTCCTGCACCTGCCCATCTGCAGGGTGAACTGACCTATGCTTATGGAAAGAATTTAGAATTTTATCAGGAAAACTATAAGTTTTCAGTGCCACTGGAAGGTGGAGTGGAGGCATCTTCACGTATACTAATCCCCACGCTTGATCTCGAACACCCTGTTAGTTCATGTGGTGACAATATCGTAAGCCAGGGTCTTTGGGGAATCTTTCTGTTAGGGCTTGGCGCTGGCTTGCTTTCACTGCTTTTCCCTTGCATTTTCCCGTTGATTCCAATGACCGTCTCCTTTTTCACCAAAAAGTCCATGACCCGTAAAAAGGGAATTATCAATGCATGCTGGTATGGATTTTCTATTTTTCTGATTTTTATTTTACTAAGTCTTCCGTTTCACATTTTCAATATCCAGCCCGAGCTGCTGAATAATATCTCTACCAATGTTCCCCTAAACCTTTTATTTTTTGTTGTTTTTATTGTTTTTGCCCTATCATTTTTTGGATATTTTGAAATTGTGTTACCGGGAAGCCTAGCCACCAGGGCTGATTCCAGGTCAGGTATAGGAGACCTGCTGGGGATTTTTTTTATGGCGCTCACATTGGTTATTGTTTCCTTTTCATGTACGGGGCCTATTTTAGGAACTTTATTGGTCAGCGCCTTTAGCAGTCAGAATGGTGCCTGGCAGCTGACATCAGGTATGGCCGGCTTTGGGATAGGTCTGGGTTTGCCCTTTGTATTATTTGCCTTGTTCCCCCACTGGCTACAATCCATTCCAAAATCGGGGGGGTGGATGAATGAACTCAAGGTTGTATTTGGTTTTATAGAACTGGCGATGGCTATCAAATTTTTATCCCAGGCAGACCTGGTCAAGCAATGGGGTTTTTTAAAAAGGGAAATTTTCGTGGGAAGCTGGGTATTAATTGGTATCGCCATCCTACTTTATTTAGGTGGGCTGATCAAGGTGGGGCACACTTCAAGGCCTAAATTTACAGGGACACGAATATTTTTTATAGCCTTGTTTTCCCTCGTGACGCTTTACCTTTTACCGGGCATCACTAATACAAAATATGCCAGGTTATCATGGGTGAGTGGATTTCCACCTCCTGTTTGTTATAGTGTATACCAGCATCCGGTAAATTGTGAAGCGGGAGTAAAACCATTGATAAATGATTATGAACAGGCCTTGCAACTTGCCAGGAAAAAGGGGCTTCCCCTTCTGATCGATTTTACGGGATGGGCCTGTGTCAATTGCCGGCGGATGGAAGAAAACGTGTGGGTGGATGAGGAAGTCCGTGATTTAATGAATCAGCATTTTGTTGTGGTTTCACTGTATGTTGATGAGAAAAGAAAGTTGCCGGTGACACAGCGATCTGATTATAAAACCACGAATGGCATCATCAAATCAATTGTTACCGTAGGTGATAAATGGGCCACCTTCCAGTTTGAAAATTTTCATGCGGTGTCCCAACCGCAATATGCGATTTTAAGTACAGATGAAATAGCGCTGACAAAAACCAAAAGCTATACGCCTCATCCAAGGGAATTTGCTGATTGGTTAAAATGCGGAATGAATTCTTTTGAACTCCATCGATCCGGGAAGAATAAATAGCCTTAGGTCCAGGGCAAAAGCTGACCAGTGGTCAATTAATATTCATCTTCATTGAATAGAAAATCTTCCTGGGAAGGGTAGTCTGGCCAGATGTCCTCGATGCTTTCATAAACTTCTCCTTCGTCTTCCAGTTCCTGGAGGTTTTCGATCACCTCAATAGGAGCGCCAGAGCGAATGGAATAGTCAATCAGCTCATCCTTTGTGGCAGGCCAGGGTGCTTCTTCAAGATAGGAGGCTAATTCTAGGGTCCAAAACATCGTGGTTAATTTTATAGTTACAATACGGGTCGGAATGATTCGTGGCAGTTAGATTTCTTACCATCAAATTTTTCGCAAATGTAGTTTTATTAACCAATTTTCCAAATGTTGTTGAAAAACCCCTTACCGGCCTTTGCTGTGCGGTATTGTTTGGTGATATTTGGCCGAATTGTTTGAAAATGCTGACAGCTAAAAATATCCACAAAAATTATGGTCCGGTTGAAGTGTTGAAAGGGGTGGATATTTTAATTGAACAAGGGGAGATTGTAAGTATTGTAGGCCCATCAGGATCGGGAAAGTCCACCCTGCTTCACATCATAGGAACTCTTGATAAGCCCGACGCCGGTGAGGTGTTTTTGCGTAGCATCAATATGACCCGCCTGCAGGGCAATCAACTTTCCGAATTCCGAAATAAACATATTGGTTTTGTTTTTCAGTTCCATCATTTATTGCCTGAATTCACCGCATTGGAAAATGTATCCATACCCGGTTGGCTGAACAGGAAAGGAAAAAATGAAGTAAAAAACAGGGCCGTTGAATTATTAAAAATGTTGGGCCTGGGTCACCGACTGGACAATAAACCCTCACAGCTGTCTGGTGGCGAACAACAAAGAGTAGCGGTGGCGCGGGCACTGATCAACAAACCGGATGTGGTATTTGCGGATGAACCTACGGGAAACCTCGACTCAGCAAATGCCAGGGAGTTGCATCAGTTATTTTTTGACCTTCGTCAACAATTCAACCAAACCTTTCTGGTGGTTACCCATAACGAGGAGTTGGCTCAGCTCAGCGACCGGACGCTTACCATGAAGGACGGAAAGATGATTTGAAGTGGAATACTATGATTACGTGTACGATACCACTGTATCCCTTCTATCAAGGTTCTTTAATGTCCTGAATCAGAATTATTGCTCCTATAATTTGGGTTTCCAGGTAATTTCTTCTGCACCCAATAACTTTGTAACATACCTGGCCAGCGTAAATAAATAATCACTGAGCCGGTTGAGGTACTGGATCAGTTTTGCATCTACCCATACATCATGCTGCTGCATATTGACAGCCAATCGCTCGGCACGCCTGCATACACAACGCGCTATATGAATAGACGATACAGTAGCATGTCCCCCCGGAAGAATAAATGATTTCATCGGTGGTAAGTCCCTGGTCATTTCATCAATCCTTGTTTCAAGAAAGTCAACATCTGAAATCATAAGGTGGGGTAACTTCATTTGGGGCAGTTGATCAGTATCCGTAGCCAGTGAAGACCCTATGGTGAATAGCCTGTCCTGTATACCTTTTAGTTCAGTGCTCAGGGAGGCATCCTTCAACAGGTCACTGATCAAACCCATCCAGGAATTCAGTTCATCCACAGTACCATAGGTTTCAATCCGGATATCATTTTTGGGAACCTTCGTTCCGCCTAGAAGGGAAGTGGTACCCTCATCACCTGTTTTTGTATATATTTTTGGAGCCATAGTGTTGATGTAAGTTTTGTAACAGATCAAAGGGGCAAAACTGAAACAGGCGCTCCCGCTTTTCTCCTGTCACTTTCAATAATTCCATCCCGCAATCTGACGATCCGGTGCGCATGGTTGGCAATGTCTTCTTCATGTGTCACCAGGATTACGGTGTTCCCACCTTCATGTATCTTGCCAAAAATTTCCATGATCTCGTAAGAAGTCTTTGAGTCCAGGTTTCCCGTAGGCTCATCTGCCAGTATAATGGAAGGATCGTTCACTAACGCTCTTGCGATGGCTACGCGCTGGTTCTGTCCACCGCTCATTTCGTTGGGCTTGTGATGACTCCTGTCTGAGAGGCTGACCTTTTCCAGCACATACTTTGCTTTTTCCATCCGCTGTTTTTTGGGTATACCGGCGTATACTAATGGAAGGGCTACATTTTCAATGGCACTGAGCCTGGGTAATAAATTAAACTGCTGGAATACAAAGCCGATCTCTTTATTCCTCACTTCAGCCAGTTCGTTATCAGTTCTGCTGCTCACATCTCTGGAATTGAGAATGTACTTACCGGAAGTGGGTGTATCCAGGCAACCAACAATATTCATCAGCGTGCTTTTACCCGATCCTGAAGGGCCCATTAGTGCCACATATTCATTCTTATAAATATCCAGCGTAATCCCTTTAAGCACCTCCACTACCTGTTTACCCAGGTAATAATCTTTTTTAAGGTGATCCAGATGAATAATGAGCTGCATCATTGATCTGTTTTTTTAATCACCTTGGGAACTATAAAATACCGGCCATCATGATTCGGGGCATTCAGGAATACTTCTTCACGGCTTAGCATATTTCCAGGCACATCTTCGCGCAACTGGCCTGCATGACTGTTCATATGAATGAGAGGTTCCACGCCTGTGGTATCGAGTTCCTGAAGTTTATCAACAAAACCAATCATTTGTTCCAGGTCTATTTTAATTTGTTCCCGTTCCAGGTCATTGAAATGCAGCATGGCCAGCCTGGATAGTTTATCAATCAGCGCATCATCTACTTGCATGTAACAAATATAGGTGAGAACACGGCAGTTCCCGATAAGGCAAGTTCCTGGAGAATGAGGTAATTATAAAATGATTCCGTGCAAATGACCGCACAGATGGATGCTGAAATTTCATACAAACCGTTGATTGGCGTGGAAGCCTTTCGGGATGACAGTTGAAAGTACTTCAGGCCGACTCTCTTATCTTCGTTGTTATGCCTAAAGAGATCGTTGTCAGTGGCATCCGGCCTACTGGTTTCTTACACCTGGGTAATTATTTTGGTGCCATTCGCAATTATGTGCGCATGCAGGAAAACTATGATTGCTATTTTTTTGTAGCTGATTGGCATTCATTAACTACCCATCCAGATACCAAGGTACTCCGGGAAGGCGTCTTCCGTGTGCTGGCAGAAAATATAGCCGCAGGACTCGATCCTGATCAGGTTTGCCTGTATGTGCAAAGCAGTATTCCTGAAATTGCTGAACTGTACCTGTACCTCAACATGCTGGCTTATAAAGGTGAGCTTGAAAAAACAGTAACATTTAAAGAAAAAGTACGTCAACAGCCCGACAACTCCAATGCCGGTTTACTGACTTATCCTGTTTTACAGACCGCAGATATTTTGATCCACCGGGCTAAATATGTACCAGTTGGGAAAGACCAGGAACAACACCTTGAAATGGCAAGGAACTTTGCTAAGAGGTTCAACCACCGGTATGAAACACTCTTTCCAGAACCATTGGCTTTTAATTTTGGTTCAGCCCTCATCAAGGTACCCAGCCTTGATGGCATTGGAAAAATGAGCAAAAGCGAAAACCAGCTGGCTACTTTGTACCTGGCTGATGATGATGAAACCATTCGTAAAAAGGTGATGAAGGCGAAGACCGACGCGGGTCCTTCTGGTTCCGGATCAGCCATGCCTGAGTATGTGCAAAACCTTTTTCAACTCATGCAATTGGTCAGTGCAGAAGACACCGTAAATAAATTCACACATGATTTTAATACTGCTGTGATCCGGTATGGAGATATGAAAAAGCAACTGGCAGAAGACATGG
>JANLYU010000481.1:0-18604 GCA_031365785.1 Flavisolibacter sp.
TCCTCCCATCCTCATCCTTGATGAAGCCACTTCTTCTCTGGATACAGAAAGTGAACGCCTTGTTCAGGATGCCATTAATAATATGATGCAGAACAGAACCTCTATTGTGATCGCACACCGTCTGTCCACGATTCGTCATGCGCATGAGATCATTGTGTTGCAAAAGGGTGAAATTGTAGAACGGGGAAATCATGATGAACTCATGCAGCGGCAGGGTTATTATCATAAACTGGTGCAGCTTCAGGAGGTGAAGTAATGTAGTAAGGGTGAGGTGCAGAAAAGAAACGCAGAAAAATACTGATCCTACTTAACTAGTACCCCCAATTTCGCTTACCTAATCTGTACTGATGCTTCGTGCTGTCAGCTCTCATTTCAGTTCTTCTCTTGAAATCACCAGCTTTTGTATTTCCGAGGTTCCTTCGCCAATGGTGCATAGTTTGGCATCGCGGTAAAATTTTTCCACAGGAAAGTCTTTGGTATAACCATATCCACCAAATATCTGCACCGCTTCATTGGCTACTTTAACTGCTACTTCACTTGCATAATACTTAGCCATGGCTGCCACCTTGGTAACAGGTTGTTTCCTTTCTTTCAGGTCGCAGGCTTTGAGCGTCAGTAATTCTGCCGCACGGATCTCAGTAACCATATCGGCCAGTTTGAAAGATATTCCCTGAAAGGAAGCGATGGGCTGATCAAACTGGTAACGTTCCTGAGCATACTGGAGCGCAGCTTTGTAAGCTCCTTTGGCAATACCTAAGGAGAGGGAGGCAATGGAAATCCTTCCTCCATCCAAAACTTTCATGGCTTGTTTGAAACCTTCTCCTACTTCACCCATTCGGTTGGCATCAGGTATCATGCAATTTTCAAATACCATTTCTGCCGTTTCAGAAGCGCGCATTCCCAGTTTATTTTCCTTTTTTCCTCCGGTAAAACCTGGTGTGCCTCTTTCTACAATAAAAGCAGTAGCATTATTTTTGGTCCTGGGTGCTCCGGTTCTGCAAATGACCACAGCTACGTCACCACTCCTACCATGTGTGATCCAGTTTTTCGTTCCATTAATCATCCAGTTATTCCCTTCTTTCACGGCTGTGCATTTCATATTTCCAGCATCACTGCCCGTATTTGGTTCAGTGAGCCCCCAGGCACCCAGCCATTCGGCTGTCGCCAATTTTGGAAGGTATTTTTGTTTTTGCGCTTCGCTGGCAAAAGTGAGAATGTGTCCGGTACAAAGCGAATTGTGCGCGGCCACACTTAGTCCAATGGAACCACACACACTGGAAATTTCCTCAATGATGGACTTGTATTCAAAGTAAGAAAGCCCCGCACCGCCATATGTTTCCGGAACCAGAACCCCCATCATCCCCAGCTGGCCTAACTCTTTGAATACGGACAACGGAAATTCCTGGCTCTCATCCCATTCCATTACATGGGGCCGTATATGCTGGTGCGCAAAATCACGCGCAGTATGGATCACCTGTTCAGTAATTTCCGCGGTCTCGAAATTCATTCCTTCAACTTTAACCTGCAAATGTAAATGTTTACCTCAAGGTCTCAAAAGTGTTCCATTACCGGAACAGAAAAATTTGATTGAACCGGATAAATTAGTAAGCGTTATTCCATATTCAACACCAGTCCATCATAGGCCAGGTGAATGCCTTCCGGCAATTTTTTTTCTGTGTCCTTGTGTTTACCCAACTGGTGGGAGATATGAGTAAAATAGGCTTGTGGGATTTCCAGTTCCTGAACCAGGGCAATGGCTTCCTCCAGCGTATAATGGGAAATGTGTTTCTCTTCCCGCAGCGCATTCACCACGATGATCCGGCTTCCCCTGATTTTATTCTTTTCCGATTCCTCAATTCGGTTGGCATCGGTGATGTAAGTAAAAGAACCAAATCTGAATCCCAGTACGGGCATATTCAGATGCCAAACCGTAAGCGGAGTAATGGGAATATTACCGATAAAAAATGTTTCCGATTCAATGGTGTTCAATTCCAGGTTGGGCACACCGGGATATTTTTTTTCGGCAAAAGCATAGGAAAATTCACTTCGTAAAGCTTCAATGGTCATCTGGTTGGCAAAGAGCTGCATCGGTTGATCCTGAAAAAAATTAAATGCCCTTACGTCATCGAGGCCAGCGATATGGTCTTTGTGCGGATGGGTGAATAGTACGGCATCAAGACGGGAAACTTTGGCGCGCAACATCTGGTAGCGAAAATCAGGCGTGGTGTCTACCACTAACTGGGTTTGTGATGAAGTGACCAGAATACTGCTGCGCAGTCTTTTATCTTTTGGGTTACTGGAGGAGCAAACATGACAGGAACAGGCGATCATGGGAACTCCACTGCTGGTACCAGATCCCAGAAAAGTAATTTTTAGTGCTGGATAGCTCACATTACAATCTTTGTGAAGTGCGGCGGAGGGTAATATCAAGAAGGCTCTCTGTCACCTGCAGCATGATAACGCCCCATGATGTCATCAAATACTTTTTTACTTTCAGGTGACAGCGTTACGGTATTCAGTTTCAACTGTGGGATCAGATCAATCAGCGTATTGATCCTCCCTTCCAGCGGAAGAAATTTATTGAGCACCACAACTTTCCTGTCTTCCAGGATACAAAATCCACTTTGAAAACTCCCTCTTTCATATCTTACAAGGTATCCGGTTTCTTCTATGATCTTTTCAATTTTATCTAATGTGGTTTGAGTATATTTCATCACCCCAAAAATAATCAAAAGCAGGTAGCCCGGTGTGTTTAACTACTTCCGCACCATTTGAATGACTGGGATGATCATTTCTTCCAGGCTGATACCACCATGCTGAAAAGTATTACGGTAATAATTGACATAGTGATTATAGTTATTAGGATAACAGAGGAAAACATCTTCTCCTCCAAAAATATAAGAAGAGTTGATACTGGGTGATGGCAAACCCGCTTCCCTGGGGTCTTTGAAGGCCAGTACTTCTTTGGGATCATAATTCAGATTGCGCCCATGTTTGTAGCGTAAGTTGGTGGTGGTGAGTTTATCGCCTATCACTTTTACCGGTTGCTTTACCCTGACGCTGCCATGGTCTGTAGCCAGAACGATTTTTATATTTTTGTCTACCAGTTTTTTAAGTGCCTGGTGAAGGGGAGAATGTTCAAACCAGGAAGCAGTAATGCTTCTGTAGCTCACTTCATCACCGGCCAGTTCTTTCAGCACTTCCATTTCTGTGCGCGCATGACTGAGCATGTCAACAAAATTATATACGATCACATTCAGGTCATTCGACAACATATTATGCATGTTGTTCACCAACTCCAGACCCGCATGGTTATTGACTACCTTGGTGTAGGAAACACGCAGATCGCCCTTACCAGCGCTTTTTAACTGGGCCCTGAATAATTCTTCCTCGCTGAGGTTTTTTCCTCCTTCTTCGTCATCATTTTTCCATTGTTCCGGAAAACGCCGCTCTATATCGATTGGGAGCATGCCTGCGAAGATGGCATTGCGGGTATAGTGGGTAGCTGTAGGCAGGATGCTGTAAAATGTATCTTCCTCCACTACACGGAAACTTTCGGCGAATATGGGCTGGATGGTTCTCCACTGGTCAAATCGCAGATTGTCGATCAGTACAAAAAAAACCGGAATTCCTTTTTCTATCTGAGGGAATACTTTTTCCTTCATCAGTGTATGCGACATCACTGGTTTTTCCTTAGCTTTTCCGTTCACCCAGGAAGTATAATTCCTTGAAATAAATTTAAAGAACTCAGTATTGGCTTCACTTTTCTGGGTTTGAAAAACTTCCTGCATTTCAGGACTATCGCTCTTTTGCAAACTCAGCTCCCAGTGCACCAGTTCTTTATAGATTCCCATCCACTCGTTATAATTAGGGCTGCTGTTGAGTGCCATAAAAAGGTTACGAAACTGTTGCTGGTAGGCGGAGGTAGTTTTTTCAGCTACTAAACGGCGGTTATCTATTATTTTTTTAAGGGAAAGCAATACCTGGTTGGGATTCACCGGCTTGATAAGATAATCTGAAATCTGGCTCCCGATAGCATCATCCATCAGATTCTCTGTTTCATTTTTTGTAATCAGCACCACGGGAATCTGGGAGTTATGTTCTTTAATTTTGGCCAGTGTCTCCAGGCCGGTAATGCCGGGCATCGTTTCATCAATCAGCACCACGTCTACAATATTTTCCTTGATGTAGTCAATGGCATCAAATCCATTGGTTAAAGTGTGCACCTCATATCCCTTGTTTTCTAAAAATATTTTCTGGGATTGCAGGCTTTCTATTTCATCATCCACCCAAAGTATTTTCGCCAGTCTCATAGCTTTATTTTCTGTATTATGGAATTCTTAAGTTACGTTGATTATTGTTCTATTGACAGGCGACTAGGTCACATCATGACTCCAAAACGCTGGTCTAACCATTTCATTTCCTCAAGCTAACAAATTTAAATGTCCATCACCGCATGTACATTTGATTGCGGAAATAATTAACACTAAGGAATTCCATGTCATATGTACGTAAGATCATCAATGATCCGGTTTATGGGTTTATTACAATAGACGACCCCCTGATCTTTGAAATTATATCCCATCCCTGGTACCAGCGACTCAGAAGAATTCACCAGATGGCATTTGCTTCATTGGTATACCCAGGAGCCGTACATACTAGACTTCATCATTCGCTCGGTGCTTATCACCTGATGGGCCTTGCACTCAACGAACTCCGGAACAAGGAAGTCAATTTAACTAAAGAAGAAGAGAGGGGCGCCAAAATAGCTATCCTCCTGCATGATATTGGACATGGTCCATTTTCGCATGCGCTGGAGAAAGTATTGATCAGAGGTGTTCACCACGAAGATATTTCCTTACTCATCCTCCAGTTGCTGGATGAACAATTCAATGGTCAGTTGAAAACTGCCATCCAAATTTTTAAAGGTACTTATCCCAAACAGTTCCTGCACCAGCTGGTGTCGGGCCAACTGGATGTGGACCGCATGGATTACCTCACCAGGGATTCATTTTTCACCGGTGTGGTAGAAGGATCTGTAGGCTATGACCGTATCCTGAAAATGCTAACTGTACACCAGGGTGAACTGATGATTGAAGAAAAAGCTATCTATACAGTGGAAAAATTCCTCGTATCCCGCAGGTTGATGTACTGGCAGGTGTACCTGCATAAAGCTGTAATGGCTGCAGAGAAAATGCTGGTGAAGATTATGGAAAGAGCCCAGGAACTCCTTGCAGACGGAATAGAAGTGAAGGCAGCGTCACCCTGCCTGGATCATTTTCTCAGGGAGCCTCAGCCTGACGGCAAATGGATCAGCCACCTGGAAAAATTTACCCAGCTGGATGATACCGATGTGTTGTGTACTATCAAGAACTGGTGCCATCATCCTGATACTATTTTATCCCTGTTGTGCCGGGGTCTTACGGAAAGGAAGTTGCTTAAAGTACGTTTACAATCCATGCCTTTTGATGCCAAGGACGTGGCCAGCTACCTTCAGGAAGTAAGTAAAAAGCTCCATCTTTCCGAAAAAGATGCGCGCTATTTTGTGTTCGCTGGTGAAGCAGTTAATACCACTTACAATCCTTATGATGAGCACATCCGCATTCTATACAAGGATGGAAGTGTTTCCGATATTTCCAAGGTCGACAATGCGCTCATCCACCAGCAGGTATCCTCCCCTGTTAAAAAATATTACCTTTGCTACCTTAGATGAGAATAAATGGCCAAATCAGCCGTTCTATTCGTAATCTTGACTGAGGAACCAAATTTTTATATGCAGTTTACAGCCGCGCAGATTTCTATATTACTGAATGGAAAAATTGAAGGAAATGCCGATGCTACTGTATCTTCTTTTGGTAAAATAGAAGAAGCAGAAGAAGGCCAGCTGACCTTTCTGGCTAATCCCAAATACGAAGATTTTTTGTATACCACCAGGGCCACCATTGCGATTATCAATGAAGCTTACGAATTAAAACAGCCTGTTCATCCAACCCTGATCCGTGTCAATGACGCTTATTCCGCTTTTGCACAGCTACTCGGTAAGTACCAGGAAATGGTAACCCAGCAAATGAAGGGCATTCAGCAACCCTGCTACATTGCTCCATCTGCCAGGCTGGAAAAAGATGTTTTTGTAGGGGCATTCTCCTATATCGGGGAAAACGTAAGAATCGGTAACAACACAAAAATTTTTCCCAATTCCTTTATTGGCGATAATGTTACTATTGGCGAGAACTGTATCATTCATCCCGGTGTAAAAATATATCATGACTGCATTCTACATCATTCCGTGACCATCCACGCTGGCACCGTGATAGGTTCAGACGGCTTTGGTTTTGCACCCCAGTCAGATGGGTCATTTAAAAAAGTGCCCCAGATAGGCAACGTGGTACTGGAAGACCATGTGGAGATTGGCGCTAATACTACTATTGACAGGGCTACCATGGGATCTACCTGGATCAAGTCAGGCGCTAAACTCGATAACCTGATTCAAATCGCACACAATGTAGAAGTTGGAGACAGTACCGTCATAGCTGCACAGGCCGGGGTTTCCGGTTCTACCAAGATTGGTAAAAACGTTATGATCGGCGGACAGGCAGGACTGGTAGGTCATATTCAGATAGCAGATGGTTCCAAGATCAATGCACAAAGTGGTGTGAGTAAATCCATGAAAGAGCCCTATACTGCGGTGACTGGTTCTCCGGCCGCTGATTATACCAGCGCACTTCGCAGCCAGGCCGTTTTCCGTAACCTGCCAGAACTGGAAAAACGCATTTATGAACTGGAAAAGATCGTCAGGCAGCTGATGGAAGAAAAGGTAAATAGTTTATAGCTGCTGAGATGATATTTATTTTGTGAAAAATCCAGGGCATCCACCAACCACTCCTCATTCTACCAGCGCCTGGGTAGTTACATGATGAATTTCCTCCAAAAGATATTCAGGGCATGCTCCACTTCGCGAAGCCATATAAGCACCCATGGCATTGGCAAATTCAAGGCTTTGAAGCATTGTCGATTGTTTCCTGTATTTATATAAAAAACCAGCCAGAAAAGCATCGCCGCTTCCAATGGTATCGGCCACTTTTACAGGATATCCCGGGTGTTGTGTAATGAACCCATTATTACAGACCATTGCTCCATGTCCTCCCTTTGTCACTAAAACTACCGGAATGGAAAATCTGTCCTGGATAAATTTTACCTGTTCGTCAGTCTCCTGAGTAGAATGATACCAACTGCTAATCAATGGAAGTTCATGCTCATTCAATTTCAAAATATCTGCGCCGGTCAGCAGCAATTCAATAAAATTTTTCTCGAAATGAGGAGGCCTTAAATTGATATCCACCACTTTTGTATGGGCACAACTAATGAGTTCCATCAAGGTCTTCCTGGAATGGATGTCTCGTGCTACAAGGCTACCGTAAATAAAATAAGATGCTTGATTTACTAAGAGTGTGAGGCGTTCTTCCGGAGCAATGAAATCCCATGCAACTGGCTGCACAATTTCATAACAGACTTCATTTAGTTCACCTGGGGTAGCCATCACCACACCGGTAGGAAAGGTGGCGTCCTCTTGCACAAAATCGGTAGAGATTTGATTATCCCTCAATAAACCTAAAAGTTCCTCGCCCCTGGTATCCAAACCTACCCTGGAAATGAGTGTAGCACTGACACCAAGTTTTTTGAGGTGATAGCAAACATTCATGGGTGCTCCGCCTGGTCTTGGACCAGAAGGCAGGATATCCCAAAGTATTTCACCAAAACATACCACATCAAAGATTTCATTTTTCATGATCATATATTATATAAGTGTGCACACTTGAAAGAACACAATACCTGTATCCAGAAATGGAAAACATGGATTCACTCCATCAACCGATAGGAAAGAAAATCATGCAAGCAATTTCTGAAGGTTCAACCGGCGGCAGTTTCAAGAATGAATATACTGAAAATGGACGTGCAGAAACAACAAAAACCCGAGAGGAGTTTTTGATTTCCACCTAAATAAATTATACATCAATACACATCCATTTTTAACGCATGAAACTCCTCAAAAACCGCTTATTTCCGGTACATTTGTCAGAATGGACATGCACAGCTTCTGTGCTCAAATTTTAGCTACAAAATGAGTGATATTTTAGATAAGTTAGTTGCCAGTGCAGCAGCTGCAATAATGCCCAATTACGGTGCAGATTCGATACAGGTCTTAGAAGGTTTGGAAGCCGTTCGCAAACGTCCAGCCATGTATATTGGAGATATTGGGGTAAAAGGCCTCCACCACCTGGTATATGAAGTAGTGGATAACTCCATTGATGAAGCGATGGCGGGCCATTGTAAAAATATTCTGGTCACCATTCATGAAGACAATTCCATTTCCGTGGAGGATGATGGACGGGGTATCCCAACAGGAATTCATGCCAAGGAAGGCAGGTCCGCGCTGGAAGTGGTCATGACAGTGTTGCACGCAGGTGGAAAATTCGACAAAGACAGCTATAAAGTTTCAGGGGGTCTTCATGGTGTTGGCGTGAGCTGTGTGAACGCCCTCAGTAAAGTGTTGCATGTAACAGTTTTTCGTGAAGGAAAAATCTTTGAACAACAATACTGTATTGGCGTACCCCAGTATCCCGTAAGGGAAATTGGTGTATCTGATAAAAGAGGCACCACCGTTCACTTCTGGCCTGATGACAGCATCTTCATTACATCTGACTACAATAAGGATATCCTCGAAAGCCGTTTGCGCGAGTTAAGTTTTTTGAACAAAGGACTGCGCATCACTCTGAATGACCTCAGGGAAAAAGATGAGGAAGCCGGATTGACTTATACCAAGGTTTTCTATAGCGAAGGTGGGATTGTAGAATTTGTTGAAATGCTCGACAACAATGCTTCCAGGGCACCTCTTTTACCCAAGCCTCTTTTTGTGGAAGGCAGGGATGAAAAGAACAATGTATCTGTAGAAGTGGCAATGACTTATAACAACAGTTACAGCGAACATATTTATTCTTACGTCAATAATATCAATACCATTGAAGGTGGTACCCATGTTGCCGGTTTCCGCCGTGCGCTAACCAGGGTGTTCAAAAGTTATGGCGACAAACAGGGTTTGTTTGAAAGAGCCAAGGTTACTATTGAAGGTGATGACTTTCGTGAAGGATTGAGTGCGATCATTTCTGTAAAGGTGCCTGAACCGCAATTTGAAGGTCAGACTAAAACAAAGCTTGGAAATAATGAAGTGATGGGTATCGTGGACACCACTGTTTCGCGGGTGATTGAAGCTTATCTGGAAGAAAATCCACGCGATGCTAAAAATATCATCCAGAAAGTAATTCTTGCAGCACAGGCAAGGGCAGCAGCAAAAAAAGCGCGTGAAATGGTGCAGCGTAAAAGCGTGCTGAGTGGAGGTGGTCTTCCCGGGAAACTGGCTGATTGTTCAGACCGGGATCCGGAACGTTGCGAATTGTACCTGGTGGAGGGTGATTCTGCAGGGGGTACTGCGAAGCAGGGACGTGACAGAAGTTTTCAGGCCATTTTACCACTGCGTGGAAAAATTCTCAATGTGGAAAAGGCTATGGAACATAAGATCTATGAAAATGAGGAGATCAGAAATATGTACACGGCACTTGGAGTAACCGTAGGTACACCTGAAGATCCCAAAGCACTGAACATTACAAAACTGCGCTATCATAAGTTGATTATCATGACCGATGCCGATGTGGATGGCAGTCATATTGCCACACTTATTCTCACATTTATATTCCGCTACATGAAAGAAATGGTAGAGCAGGGATATGTTTATATTGCCCAGCCACCACTTTATCTTGTAAAAAAAGGAAAGGAACAGTCCTATGCCTATAGTGAAGAGCAAAGAAAAATGCTGGTGGAAAAAATGGCTAATGGCAACGAAGGCGGCGTGAATATCCAGCGATATAAAGGGTTAGGAGAAATGAATTCTGAGCAATTATGGGAAACAACGATGAACCCTGGTACGCGTACACTGAAAAGAGTAACCATTGAAAGTGCAGCGGAAGCCGACCGGGTATTCAGCATGCTGATGGGTGATGAAGTACCGCCTAGAAGAGAATTCATCGAAAGTCATGCTAAGTATGCCAGAATAGATGTGTAAATCTATCGATGCTATATGCTACTACACCCCGCCACAACGGGGTGTAGTTATTTATGGTTGATTGGCGGCGATCATTTCAAACAGCTGCGACATCTACTCCTGATCAGCAACAGGATTATTTTTTTGACAAATTCATTCCTCACTAACTTTAAATTTGAAATATTCTCATTTAAAAATAAGACATGTCCTACGATGCTTCTCCTGAACGTTACGATCATATGGAATACCGCCGTTGTGGCAAAAGTGGATTAAAATTGCCTGCTCTATCACTTGGGTTGTGGCATAATTTCGGAAATACAGATGATCATGAAAAATGCAGGAAGATCCTGCATACCGCATTTGATTATGGCATTACGCATTTCGACCTTGCCAATAATTACGGACCCCCTCCCGGTGGCGCAGAGGTTACTTTTGGAAAGATCTTTCAACAAGATTTTAAGAACCATCGCGATGAGCTGATCATTTCGTCCAAAGCAGGATGGCCCATGTGGCCAGGTCCCTATGGTGACCTCGGTTCTAAAAAATACCTGATGGCCAGCCTTGACCAGAGCCTTCAACGTATGGGAATTGATTATGTTGATATTTTCTACCACCACCGCCCAGATCCTGATACACCCCTTGAGGAAACTATGGGGGCGCTTGACTTAATGGTCAGGCAGGGGAAAGCATTATATGTTGGAATTTCAAGTTATTCATCCAGGGCTACTGCAAAGGCTTATGACATCCTGCATCAATTGGGAACACCACTTCTCCTTCACCAGCCAAAATATTCCTTGCTTGTTCGTGACATAGAAAATGACCTCCTGGATACACTCCATGAAAAAGGCATGGGCTGTATTACATTTTCTTCACTGGCACAAGGCCTGCTTACTGACAAATACCTGCAGGGCATTCCAAAAGATTCCAGAGCTGCCAGTGGTAGGGGAAATGGAGCTCTGGAAGCTGAAAGCATATCAGTGAAGGTGCTTGATCAGGTAAAAAAATTAAATGGACTGGCTAAAGAAAGGGGACAATCCCTGGCACAAATGGCTTTGTCGTGGGTATTGAAAGATAAAAGAATTACCTCAGTTATTATTGGTGCAAGCCGGCCCGAACAGGTAACGGATTCTGTGCAGTGTCTCAAAAACTATAGTTTTGCCCCCGAAGAATTACATCAGATTGATCAAATTTTAAAATGATCTTCATTAGAAACTGGTAGCCCCACTCAATTACCTCTATGAAATACATTCTGATGGCCGCAATGAGTATGACGCTAATTGTTTATTCCGCCATTCCAATAGCAGCGCAGGCCAAAACACAAAGATGGAAGTCAGCAGGAGGGGAAGTTGGCTTTGGCAATACATTCAGTAATAACACTACTTATAAATTATACCTGGGGATGGCCGATTTCTCCTTCTCTTTCAGCCAGCACCCCATGAAAAGGGATTTTGTTGCCTGGTATATGAACCCCCAATTTAATCTGGTGAAAGCTACCAATACAAAACCAAATGCATGGGATGTGGAAGGTGGCGTCAATCTTGGGATTAGAAATTATGTCAGGGTAAGTGAACATTTTTACTTGTATCAGATGTTGGGATCAGGACCACATTTTATATCGGCCAGACTGGACAGGCAGGCCCGTGGATTTATTTTCTCAGATAACCTGGATCTGGGAAGTTTTATTCAGATCTATAAAAATTATTTTGTGAATCTTCAGTTGGGCCTCAGGCATATTTCAAATGCCAGTCTAAAATTGCCAAACCGCGGGGTCAACTCCTTACTTTTTATGATCGGACTTTCAAGAGTTAACCGTCATTTTGACAAGCGGGGTTAGCAGTGCCGGTAAGAATTTGGCCTTTGTTTTGCCGGAATCATGTAGATTTAATCTTTCAAAAAATACAAAAATTAATCATATGGCAGACGTTCAGCTGACCGCTTACAATGTAAAAACAAAGGAAAAAAATGTTCCTATTATGGATGCAGTAGTTACAAAAACTGCCAAAGGTGCCTATATGGTTCAGGGACACGATGGAAAGGGTAATAAGCTCACCACCTTGTGTAATGAAGAAAAAGCATTAACTGCCATCAAGGCTGGTGTAGCCAAACAAGGCTGGTAATTGAATGAATAACATAAAAGCTGTCCGCCTTAAGCGGGCAGCTTTATAATTTTTACGTCCTGCTATAGCCGGTGTAATTTGAAAGTTTGTTTCTTGCCTCCTGCATCAATTTGTAATAGGTAAACCCCGGAAGACTGTATGGTGAGGTCAATTATTAATTTCTGTACAAACCCGTTTCCTTTTTTGTGATATTCCTTCACCACACTACCCTTGGCATCCAGAACAACAGCAGATAAGGTTTCAGGTGTTCCCAGCTGGTAGATGAGGTTAAAGGAACCAGAAGAGGGATTCGGATAAACCTTCCACAAAACCGCATTGTTGAATATAACTGAACGTATGGGGGAATAAGTAAAACTTCCATCTAAGTTTACAATTTTCATCCGGTAGTACCGGGGGCCAAATTTATCAGCTTCTGTATCGGCAAAGAAATAATTACGGTTGTTATTAGTATTACCCAGACTGAACACTTCACCTATTTTTACAAAATCAGATACCTGAAGGGCAGCATTTCCGCGCGCTAATTCAATTTCATATTTCACTACATCAGTTTCGCCTCCTACCTTCCACCTTACGTCCACATCGGTGTCGGATTTATCAGCAGTAAACTCCAAAAGTTTTACGGGCAACGCAGAGCTTTTTGAAAATCCCCCGTTATTGAGCCAGAATTCAGAAAATTCCTTCACTTTGAATTCAGCGTAATAACCTTTGTCAAAGGGTACTTTAGCTACCTGGTCAGAAGTAATGAACGTCCACATACCCTGGTTGTTATCACCAATAGTACCATTCTCAAAAGTATCATCCGGATCACTGTATTTGGAAACCCCTAATTCATAGGCGCTGGAAGGTTTGGAACAACCTGCACAACCTGTAGCTTTTATCAGTGAATCCACTTCCTTATCCAGAAAATACATGCGTACGGCAACAGAATCAGACAACAAAGTGTTTACAGGCTTGATGGTAATATTCCTGTCGAGGTAATATTGGGTGTTGGTATACCTCACGGTACCAGCGTTGATGTAGGCCATCAATTCAGTAGCCCCCATATTTTGATTGTTGGGTTGCAGAGAGGATATTAATTTTCCTCCGGAAGTAAAATCAATCCAGGTATTGCCTGAAACGGTTTGCGTAACAGGGCCTCCCATGGTTGGACCATCATAGATGCCCAAATTATTATCATAGATATGAATGTCATCAATAGCTACTCCTTCTTTATTGACTCCCGCATCTGATTGAAATACAAAACGCAGCCGTAGCCTGTTCAATCCAACAGGTAAGGGAATGGTGGCCACATGCCAGCGGGTATAATCCTGAATACTCCATAATTGTAATATGGCTTTGTTGTACCAGTTCGTTCCACTGCCATTGGATCCAAGTTTTGTCCACGAAATCCCATCTGATGAATATTCCATCCATGCACCATCACACAACTGTGCGCCGCAATCCTCCAGGTCAAGTGCCACACTACAACTCAGCGTAGGATTGGTGAGCCCTGTTACATCAAAACAGGGAGAATATAGATAGGAGAGTTCGTTATCATTATAATTTCCTGCAAGTCTGGTTTTCCATGCCTTTGCACCACTGGCAGCTCGGTTGATCTTAGTTGAAGTGGGGGTACCGTATTCCCAGGTGGATAATTTTCCATTAGCATACCAGAAACCATTTCCTGTTTCAAAATTCTGCAGGTAAGGAAAGGTTGCAATAACAGGTGTGTTCATGATACTCAACAAGGCTGTATCATTCTCGTGAAAGCTATCACCTGATGCATCCACAACTGCCTGAAGATTGGAATTACCAAGTGCAGAAAGATCCGCAGTGGTAAGAAAACTATACTGGATTGTAGTATTGCCTGCAATCGATGGAATGATTTCTGTAATCCAGCTGCCATTGTTGATGCGGTATTTCACCGGAATATTGGTCAGCGTATTATTATCACTGTTGCGAACCGAAATTTGAATGACAGAGTTATTTGTTAATCCGCAACTGGCAGCTTTCGGTGCGTCGATACTAATTAACTGGGCGTCGTTGAAAACAACATATAAACGGATGTCATCAAATGAGTAACCCGAAGCGTTGGACTTATCTGTGGCGCTTATTTTTCCAAACTGACCCCAGCGTACCTGGCAACTTGTGCCAAAATTCTGACCTGCTGCCAATAAAATATCAGATAATTCTAAACTTGAAGTAAGCTTATAAGAACCAGGTTCATTCTGGTTGTTATCCAGTCTGTAGATCATGATCCAGGGTTGCATGTCATTTCCCCTTATCCATACAGCATTGTCAGGATGTAACGACTGTCCGTGGTTGTTATATCTAAAATCGATCCTCACATCATTGATAGTGGCATTATAACCTGAGAGGTTGAATGTTCCGGTGAGGTAATTGGTATTACCGGGAGCATAGTACCGGTTGGCATCCAGGGATAAAGCTTTGTTTCCTGAATAAGCAATACCGGAATTGATGAAAGTCCTTAATCGTCCGTAAATGGTGGAATGTGAAAAATCGTACCGGTCCAGATTATCCAATCCAACTGTATCCCTTTCATAAGACACCGGCGCTGCACCTTCTATATTATCGGTAAAATAACCTGTCAGGTCCAGTGGCTGATTATCCAGTTGTTTAACCAAAGCATATAAAGTATCGTTGGCGGTAACGGCATCAGGTACCACCCCTTTTACAACCACCACTATTTTATAATTACCAGGGGCGGAAAGGTCGGCCAGCGTAGAAAAATTATGGACATAAGTTCCCCCTGCTGTCAAAGGGGTGGTTACATTCTCCACCACATTCGCACCCCCATTGATGGAATACATGACATCAAAACTTCCTGATGAGGCATCATCCAGGTTTTTAATCCTGACAGAAATGACACTGGTGGAAGTGAGCGAAGTGGACGTAAACTTTCTACCAGATGAAGGAGAAAGTATCGCTTCCAATTTCAGGTCATTGTCTGATATGGTTCCGGTGCAGGTGCCTGCATTCGGCTGCCTGGTAATTGCTACCGCACGCCGTCCTGGTTTTCCATTGATGCGTGCCCTTACAGTTACACTGTAAGTACTGTCTTTGGAGAGGCCACTGAAAGTATAATTGGTCGCTGTGGTAAGGCTTACTCTTTTCATTTCATCTCCCTGGAGCATCATGACTTCATAATCTGTCGCTCCCGCAGCAGCTGTCCAGTTCACATTGATGTATCCTTCGCACTGGGTGGCAGCTAATGAAATAACTGGTTGCCCAATGATGGTAAATAAATTGCTGGTACTAGTTTCACCAGTTCCGTCTTTTGTAATACGGATAAGTGCCTGGCTGGTTACAACATTCGGCACCCACCAGGTATATACATACCGATTGATGTCAACACCAGATGCGACTGTTGACCAGCTGGATCCGTTATCAGTTGAAAATTCTAATGTAGCTGTACCGGAAGAAAAGCCAAAGGCTTCCCAGCTAATCTTCATCATATCCAGTCCATAAGTACTTGGTGCCAGACCTTCACCACCTGCCGGAGCTGTTAGCTGTAGCTGAATAGGAATGATATCGTAAACCAGGTAATATTCCTGCGAAGGATTTTGTGTAATAGCAGTTCCTTTGATCCTGCAGGTATAATTTCCGGAGACCGGGTTGTCTAGTACCACCTGCTCCATATTATTAATATGGTCAGCTCCACTGATAGCCACATTACCCACATTGGCGCTGGTGGTATCCAGTATTTTTGGAAGATTGTTCGTTGCCGAAGGATCCATGACTTCAAGGTCAAGATCATTGACGAGTGTACTAGAACTCAACACCGATGCTGCCGGATCATTCCAGTATAACATTACTTTCACCTTTGCGGTATTAGGGGGAATATTGATGACATGATTATTAGTTACCCCGTTACTGATACTGGATATAAAATATCGTGTGTTCTCAATCATATCCACGCTTCGCAAAAGGTTCAGCCAGCCATATCCATATTTATAATCGGGACCGCTATTCCCTCTGTCCACTGCGCCATTGCAAAGAATCGATTTCATTAATCCATTTTTGGGATTGGTTCCTCCATTCAGTTGACGGTAACGCTGGTATAAAAGGGCAAGTCCTCCCGATACCATAGGTGCAGACATGCTGGTACCATTGTTATAACCATAATAATTTCCTGCCCAGCAGGAAGCTACAAATTGTCCCATCGCCACCATATCTGGCTTGGTGCGCCCATCTTTAACAGGTCCACGGCTGGAGAAGGTGGATACAGCGCCGGAATCATTGGTAGCTCCCACAGTAATAACATTTTTGGCTGACTGGTAGCCGCCTAAAACGGTGTGAAAGCCCGGAAGAAAGGGAGAACAATTATTGAGACCACTGTTTCCTGCGGAAAAAACATGCTGGAGGCTGGGATAATCAAAAGCCATCTGGTCGAGCAACCTGGAATACAAGTCATAAGTACCATAGTATCCGCATTCGATATTATCGCCGTATGAATTATTGGTGATCACCATTCCATAGTCAGTAACATAAGCTGGAGAATTGGTTATGATGGAATTGAATGCCTGGCTGATGATAGTTGCTTTCGGCGCATATCCCCGATACAACTCATTTCCATTACCAGCACCTGCTACAGAACCTGTAGTATGATGACCATGTCCACTTCCTGTGGAGGCGGCAGCGCGGTTAATGAGTCTTCCGGCAAAATCAATATGCGTTTGAACATCGGCATTATCACCCACACCTACCACAATGCCTTCTCCATTCAATCCCCTTCCCCCATCTGCAACAGATGCGTTCAATAAGTTGGCCCTGGAAGCATAGCGGCTGTTGTAATTCAATACCTGGTCCCCTCCGGGTGCGGGCTGAACATATTCCACATAAGGCAGCGACGCTAAGTCTTTCAGTCGGGAAGCACCTATACGCAAGGAAATGATTCTATAAGGTGCGTATTCAATGGAAAGTACCTCCGTATTGAAAAGTTTTAGGTTGGAAACAACTTCCTGTACTGTAAATGTTTTAGGAAAACTGATCCATACATCTATTGTTCCCTGAACTTTAATTGCAGAAGGTGGAAGTATACCACGCGACAACCCATTCTCCATTTTTTGCTGTGGCAATAACGTTATCACGCTGGTGGCTTTTACCTGTTGCAGGAGAGACCTGTTTAAATTGCCGGTTACAGAAGCTGAGAATGTATTTTCAGGAATGTATTCCAGTAATTCTATGCCATTGTCGGAAAGCAATTTTTTTGTTTCCACACCTGGCAACTGATCAAACTGGATCAGTAAAAAAGACTTATTCTGCGACCGGAACGTCCGGGTATTCAACGAATCAATAGAGGTTTTGCTGATGTTGTTTCCGGGCTGAATAGTACCCGACTTCAAAAAGACCTGCCTGTTTTGAGCAAATATGAATGAGGAGAATAACAGCAGTATGGATAGGGTACACTGATGAGTGATTTTCATGGATATAGTTCTACCCCACTAAATTATACAATAAAAGCTATGAATACTAACTCTAATATGAGCCCTTAATTTTCAACGAGTTGCGGGTTAATTACGGCCTGGTGCATTCGGTGTAAAAACGTATGAACGTCCTGCATTTCCTGAACCGGTTCCACCACGATCATAAAGAGTTTATTCACCTGCCGTAGCCTGGCTTTATTGGTTCCCTGCTGGAGGTATTGTAGTATGGAATTAAAGGTCTTCGATTCGAAGTAGGGTGAGTCTGGCTTGTTGATAAAGTAGCATTTCAATGAATTATTTTTGAGAATCATTCTTTCAAATCCCAGCTCCAATGCTAATTTGCGACAGCGTACGGTTATAAATAGTTCTCGCACTTCTGTTGGCAATGGACCAAAGCGGTCGGCCAGTTCCTGCTCCATTTGTTGGAGTTCTTCCTCGTTCTCGCAGTTATCAAGACGTGAATACAGAGACAGGCGTTCTGTGATATTTTCAACAAAATCATCCGGGATCAGGATCTCCAGGTCTGTGTCAATGGTACAATCCTGAACAAAATCATCCTGCCTTGAAATTTCTTCTTTGAACAAGTCTTTAAATTGTGTTCGTTTAAGTTCTCGTATGGATTCATCAAGGATCTTCTGATACATTTCAAACCCTATTTCCGCCATGAACCCGCTTTGTTCACCGCCAAGCATATTTCCGGCCCCACGGATATCAAGGTCGCGCATGGCAATCTGAAAACCACTTCCAAGTTCACTGTGCTGTTCCAGTGTTTGCAGGCGTTTTCTTGAATCAGTTGGTAATGTACTGATGGATGGTGCCAGGAGGTAACAAAATGCTTTTTTGTTACTCCGACCTACACGGCCGCGCAACTGGTGCAGGTCGCTCAGTCCGAACTGGTGTGCGTTGTTGACTATAATCGTATTGACATTTGGAATATCCACACCGCTTTCCACAATATTGGTGCATAC
>JANLYU010000369.1:0-3315 GCA_031365785.1 Flavisolibacter sp.
GTATCTGCATTGTCCATCGGCCTATTGGTATGGTGGGCAGGCATGCAGGCCGGCGTTTCTGCAGACAGGGCAGCTGCAGCGGGTGGCGTAATCACATCATTTATTCTTTGTCTCAATTTATTGTTCAGGCCGCTGCGGGTGATCGCTGATAAATTCAACGTGTTGCAAATGGGAATGGTTGCAAGCGAAAGGGTTTTCAAAGTTCTGGACAATAACGATTTCCTGATTGATAAAGGTCATTTTGCTCCTGCAACCGTCAAGGGTAAAGTAACCTTCGATCAGGTGTGGTTCGGATATACTGAAGAAAACCCAGTATTAAAAAATATCAGTTTCGTAGTACAGCCTGGACAAACCATTGCTATCGTGGGCCACACCGGAAGCGGTAAAACCACTATCATCAGTTTACTCAACCGGCTTTATGAAGTGAACAGAGGCGTCATCAGAGTTGATGATGTACCTGTGGGAGAGTGGCATCTGGACGCACTCAGAAAAAATATTGGTGTTGTTCTTCAGGATGTATTTCTTTTTTCAGGTTCGGTGATCGATAATATTACCTTGCGAAATCCTCTGATCTCCCGCGATCAGGTGATGGAAGCTGCAAGGCTGATTGGAATGCATGAATTCATCCTGCGGCTTCCCGGGGGATACGACTACAACGTAATGGAAAGGGGAGCTACACTTTCAGTGGGACAAAGGCAGCTATTATCATTTATAAGGGCCTTATTGTATCAGCCAGCCGTGCTGGTGCTGGATGAGGCCACCTCCTCTGTGGATACGGAAAGTGAGCACCTGATTGAAAAAGCCATTAATACCCTCATTGCCGGAAGAACTTCTATCGTGATTGCCCACCGGCTTTCTACCATTCAGCGTGCAGACCAGATCATTGTTCTTGACAAGGGGGAAATAAGAGAATCCGGAACCCACAGAGAACTCTTACAACAGGGTGGTTATTATAGGAAGTTGTATGAAATGCAATTTGAAAAAAAAGTGCTCACTCTCTCGTAAAAGGATTTTGAAAAGAATTATCGTAGTTTGTCCTCCTTAAATCCGCTTATGATCCGTTCTTTTCATCTTCTCTTTTTATGGTGCTTTGTATTTCTGCTAATCTCCTGTCAGAAAGAAGCGAGTTTTGAAACCAATCAGCCTTCCGGCCCCGGTAACAGCGGTACCGCAGTGTATACGTTACAGGGAAGTGGCAGTAATTGCATGAATGCAAGTGTTTCTGGCGTATATACAAAAGGGGTAGCATTAACCGCCTCCAGTTCGGTAACCATTGAAGTCAATGTGGGTACCATAGGGACATGGAACCTCCATACAGGATCTGTTGCAGGATTTTTCTATTCTGGTTCCGGAACATTCACCACCACGGGCACTCAAACCATTACATTAAATGCTTCAGGAACTCCAGCAGCTTCAGGCGACCTTACTTTTTCAGTGGTGGTAGCGTCGGGTTCCTGTACTTTTTTAGTTTCGGTGGGAACAACTTCCAATCCGGTTCCACCCGGCGACCATTTTATTTTGACGCCTAACAGCTGGTGGAGTTATGATGAAACCACGGCGCCAGGAGATTCTATTAAAAGAACTAACATCGGCACGATTCCCCTTGCAGGAAATACGTATTATATTTTTCAGGACCGAGACGTTACGGGTATACTGGATTCTGTTTTTTTTAGAAAAAGCGGGTCTGATTACTTCGAGTATGCCTACGTGGATGACTACAGCCTGCTATCATTCGACAAATCTGTAAGGGGCGATATTCTTTTCCTGAAAGAAGGCACTACCACTGGTGCTACCTGGAATTCTGCAGAATTTACAGGGCTGGTTTCCGGTCAGCCTGCCAAGCTTAAGTATGTATTCAATGTTACCAATGCCAATGCCACGGTAACCGTAAACGGAAAATCTTTTGCCAACGTTTACCAGATTTCATATAAATCACAGGTGAGTTTGATGGGGGCACCTTATGTGGATGAAGGGCTGGTATGGACGGTCTATTATGCAAAAGGGATAGGTATGATTTATACCAAGGCAGCAGCTGGTGGAAATACTTCTGAATTCAATATAAGGAACTATCAGATTTTCTAAAATCGATTCTTCAAACAGGAGATTGCACAACATATTATAGGGTGATTTCCAGCTGCTTTTTTTGCTAAATAACAAATCATTTTTGGGTCTCCTCCCTTATCTTTGCCGCAAATTTCAGGTAGATATGATCGGTAGAGGTGTCAAATGCTTGATGGTAGCGGTTTTCAGCCTTTTTTTCATCCATTCAGGTGCACAAAAAAAGGGTCAGGGCAATGGCCACATTGATACAGAATCCGGCCAAAAAATGGGCGAGGAAACGACAAAAAAATTTGACGCTAACGAGGTTATTTTCGGGCACGTGCTGGACGCCCACCAATTTCATTTTTTTACCTACAGGAATCACCACTATGGCATTCCACTTCCGGTCATTCTGTACGCCCCCGAACGGGGAGGTTTTCAGTTTTTTTCATCGCAAAAATTTCATGATGGTGAAGAGGCATACAAAGGTTTCCGGCTGGTGACACAGGAATATAAGGATAGGTTACTGAAAAAGGGATATACTGAAACCGAGGTGAAAAGTTTTCAAAATGAAAAGATCATCGCAGTGGATGAAAAAGGCCTTCCTGATAAAACGACCAAAGTGTACGATTTTTCACTTACCCGTAATGTAGTGCAAATGATGCTCGGAATGATCCTTCTCGTTTGGCTAATGCTTGGTATTGCAGCCAAATATGCCAAGGGGCAGGGCGTAAAAACAGCTCCGAAAGGAATGCAGAACCTCATTGAGCCCTTCATCACTTTTGTTAGGGACGAAGTAGCAAGGCCTAATCTGGGACATAAGTACCGTAAATTCATGCCCTACCTGCTTACCATTTTCTTTTTTATATTGATCCTGAATGTCATAGGCCTGGTACCAGGCACTGCCAATGTTACCGGCAATATCACTTTTACCCTGGTTCTGGGTATGATTTCATTTCTGGTGATCCTGCTGAGTACCAATAAACATTATTGGGGGCACATATTCAATCCTCCTGTACCAGGAGGTGTTAAATTTATCATGATACCGGTGGAGGTACTGGGCATTTTTACCAAACCCATTGCACTGATTGTCCGGCTTTTTGCCAATATGATTGCAGGTCACATCATCATTATATGCCTGATCTCCCTGATCTTCATTTTTGGTAATCTAAATACAGCTGTGGGCTGGGGTTTTTCTCCAATTTCCATAGCATTTACCGTATTCATTTATTTTATTGAAATACTGGTGGCTTTTCTACAGGCCTATATTTTCAC
>JANLYU010000372.1:0-1502 GCA_031365785.1 Flavisolibacter sp.
CAGGGCTTGATTGGTACTGTTAGTGAAGCGTTTGTTTGGACAAACCGCCCTGTTTGGCCACAGGGCATTCCTGTGCCGACTGATAAACCCAAGCTGATCGAAACCATGACACCCAGGGATTGGGATTTGTGGGTGGGCACTGCGCCTATGGTTGATTACCATCCGTTGTATCATCCATTCAAATGGCGCGGTTGGTGGAACTTTGGTACCGGTGCATTGGGCGATATGGCCTGTCATTTAATTGACCCTGCTTACCGTACACTGGGGCTGGGATACCCGTCTGAAGTGGAATGCAGTGTGGGGCAGGTATTTATCAGGGATTGGGCACCGGAATATATCCCCGAAGGTTGTCCGCCTTCTTCTTTGGTTCAACTCAAATTTCCCGCATCAAAGAAAAATAAATCAGCCGTTAAGCTTACCTGGCAGGATGGCGGCTTACGGCCTTTTCATCCGGATCTGATTCCGGCTGATGAACCGCTTGCAGAAGTTGACAGCAGTAATGGGGTGATGCTGCTGGGAACGAAAGGGATAATCACTTGTGGTACCTATGGGAATAATCCAAAGGTTTATAAAAAGAATGGCGAGCGAATGGAAATGCCAAAGCCAGATCCCAATTCAACTGTGATAAGGTTACCGGAAAATGGGCACCAGGTTAAATGGGGCGAGGCCTGTAAAGCAGGTTTCGGAAGTGATCTGCACAACGGACTGACCTCTTCTTTTGATTTCTCGGGACCCTTAACAGAATCTATCCTGATGGGCAATTTGGCTATCAGGAGTTACGCGCTGCGCAAACCAAATCCTAATGGAAGAGCGAATAGCTTTTTGTATGAAGGCCGCAAGAAATTATTATGGGATGGAGCAAGTATGCGTATTACCAATTTTGAAGAGGCTAACCAGTTTGTAAAACGTACTTATAGGGAGGGATGGAGCCTGGGGGTATAAAATGTTATATCCAACTCCCAGATTTCCCGCGATAGGACGATAGAATTAAGTTAAGGCGATTGTAGGGTTCAGGCCAAGTCGTCAGGGAGCAAAGCCGCCAGGAACTTTTCTGAGCGTCTTTGCTCCTTATTTTTCTTTGTGTGAAACTAACCTCAGTCCCCATGCGCGAACCGCAGAGTATAGAACATAAATCAAACCTCCCATTACCTTCTAATAACCAGATTTTGAGACGCAGTAACCTTTTTGCGCTCTCTAAAACCGGTTTATTTTTAAAAAACTACCTTCGCCCCTAAATCAGTGCTATACAATGTGATTTGTTGCAAAGAATGCAGTCTATCCGGTTAGCCCAACAAATAACAAATCAAGGTTCATTGTATGCGAAGAATTTTAAATTACAGGAAAGTATTGGGTGTAAGTGAAGCTGCAGAATTGAAAGAATTAAAAACGGTGTACCGGAATCTGATGAAGGACTGGCACCCCGATAGATTCCAGGATAAACCCAATGAAAAACAGGAGGCCGTAGATAAAAGCCAGAAAATTATTGAAGCGTATCATTTCCT
>JANLYU010000382.1:0-3807 GCA_031365785.1 Flavisolibacter sp.
GGCGGTGGCGGAGGAGGCGGTGGCGGCGGACGTGGTGGTGGACCAATGTTTGGCGGTGGAGGAAACACTCCGTCTGCGCAGGGTTTTATCCGGCCATTCTATGGTGTAGATATAGCCATCCGAAAAGATTTTATGAAGAATAATGCAGCTTCGCTTACCCTGCAGGTAAATGATATTTTTCGTACAAGAATTAACAGCACCCATTCCGAATCTGAATTTTTTGAACAGGATGTTTACCGCCGTCGTGACCCACAGGTGTTTCGTTTAAATTTCAACTGGCGTTTTGGTAAACTGGATGTATCACTCTTTAAACGTAAAAATACCAGGAGTGAATTGGAAAGTATTCAGAATGGGGTACAGGGAAATAACTAATCAACCTATTTCTGAAGAAAAAACTTTAGGTTGAATCCATTAAAAAAGCCCTCACAAAAGTGGAGGGGCACATTATTTTAACAAGGTAAAAAGTTATCCCTACTTTCTTTAAAAGTTAATAATAATAAAGAACCCCGGATTAACGGGGTTTATTTTTTATGCTCTTTGTTTTGCAGGAGCTTTCTTCTTTACATTCTTTAGTGCTGCGTCAATCACCTTGCTCAATTCCTGGTAATTTACTTTGCCGCTAAAGCGTTCTCCATTCACAAAAAAGGTGGGAACCTCTTTTACGCCACGGTTAATCCCTTCTTTCAGGTCACCCTGAACCTGCCAGCCATAAGTTGAGTTTACCAGGTCGTCCAAAAATTTCTTGTTCTGAACCCCGGCTTCTTTGCTAAGCAATTTTAAACTGGTAGTACCCAGGTTGCGCCTGTTGGCAAACAAGATATTGTGCATCTCCCAAAATTTACCATCCTGTGCAGTTGCCACTGCAGCTTCACCTGCTTTTAAAGCACGCTGGTGAATTTTAGTCTGCGGAAAGTGACGGAAATTAAAACGTACCCTTCCTTCGTACTCTTCTAAAATTTGCTTTACTACTTCGTTTGCCTTAGCGCATGCATCACTTTCGTATTCTCCGAATTCTTCTAATGTTACCGGGGCGTTGATATCACCTACGAATACATCCCTAGGTTCAATAATTGGCGCCATTTCTTTCTTAAATGCCATATTCTCTATTTAATTTTGTAGACTTTCCTTTGTCAAATTTTGGCGTGAAAAGCCTGGTTATTAATAATTACCTTTTTATTTCTCTCTCTCCCTCAATTCTAAAACAACTTACTTGTGAATTGGTTGAAGGTAATATATTTTACAACTTTTGGTCATCCGTTTATACATTTAAATTCCACATCTTATCTACAGCTTTGATAATCAGCTATAAAAACTTAAACGGAAGGCTAATTTAACTTTGAATTAACCTTGTTTTCACCTATCAACTTTTCATTTTTTCTGCAGATGCTTCATTCCGAAACACTACTACTCCGTCAAATACATCCACCATCACAGGTTTTGTCTTATCAATATCTCCTGCCAGTATCCGCTTGCTTAGCTGGTTGATGATCTCTTTCTGAATCAACCGCTTTAACGGTCTTGCACCGAATTGGGTATCATATCCATTTTCAGCGAGGTAATCCATTGCATAATCACTGAAAATCAATTGTATTCCAGATTGAGCCACCAGGTTTTTAAGCTGATTCAACTGTATTTTGATAATACCTTTTATCTCCTTTCGCATCAACGGCTGAAACATAATTACCTCATCAATCCTGTTTAAAAATTCCGGACGAATGGTCTGCCTTAGTAAATTCATCACCTCTGCTTTGGTACCTTCTACTACTTCTTCCTTATTATCCTCATCAATCTTTTCAAAGTTGTCCTGGATAATATGGCTACCCATATTACTGGTCATTATAATGATGGTATTCTTAAAATTTACCACCCTGCCTTTATTATCGGTTAACCTTCCGTCATCCAGTACCTGCAGCAACACATTGTACACATCCGGGTGAGCCTTTTCAATTTCATCCAGCAAAACCACGCTGTATGGTTTACGCCTTACGGCTTCAGTTAACTGACCACCTTCATCATACCCCACATAGCCCGGAGGTGCACCCACCAACCTGCTGACGGAGTGTTTTTCCTGGTATTCACTCATGTCAATCCTCGTCATCATCCCGTCATCATCAAACAAATAACCGGCCAAAGCTTTTGCCAATTCTGTTTTGCCCACACCTGTGGTGCCCAGGAAAATAAAAGAACCGATTGGCTTTTTAGGGTCCTGTAATCCTGCCCTGCTTCGCCTGATAGCATCACTTACTGCTTCAATCGCTTCCTCCTGGCCTACTACCCTTTTATGCAGCTCTTCTTCCAGGTTTAATAATTTTTCTTTTTCACTCTGCATCATCTTCATCACTGGTATGCCGGTTGCTTTAGCAATGTTCTCTGCAATATCTTCTGCATCCAATTCCTATTTAAGATAACGCTTTTCGCTTATTTATTCCATCATTTTTGTTTGTTCTGCTATTATTTGCTCCTGTTCTTTTATTTTACCATAACGTATCTCAGCCACTTTTCCATAATCCCCTTCTCTCTCAGCTTTTTCTGCTGCCATTTTTAAACTTTCGATTTCACTTTTGGCAGTCTGCACTTTTTCCACCACTTCTTTTTCCTGCTGCCACTTGGCTTTAAATGTATCTCTTTGTACAGCCAAATTAGAAATCTCGGTATTCAACTCTTTTAGCTTTATTTCATCATTTTCTCTTTTAATAGCTTCCCTTTCAATTTCTAACTGGCGTATCTGTCTTTCCAATTTATCCAGTTCCTCCGGCATTGAATTCATCTCTAAGCGGAGCTTGGCAGCGCTTTCATCAATCAGGTCAATGGCCTTATCTGGTAAAAATCTGTCTGTGATATAACGGTGAGATAATTCTACAGCCGCAATGATCGCCTCATCTTTTATCAATACGTGATGATAAGTTTCGTACCGGTCTTTTAATCCACGAAGGATTGAAACGGCATCTTCCACAGAAGGTTCATCTATCAATACTTTCTGAAATCTTCTTTCAAGCGCTTTATCCTTTTCAAAAAATTTCTGGTATTCATTTAAGGTAGTGGCACCTACGGCTCTTAATTCGCCTCTTGCCAATGCAGGCTTTAAAATGTTGGCTGCATCCATGGCGCCATCGCCACCGCCGGCACCTACCAGTGTATGAATTTCATCAATAAATAAAATGATCTGGCCATCGCTGGAACCCACTTCCTTTACCACTGATTTTAATCTTTCTTCAAACTCACCTTTATATTTAGCTCCGGCAATTAACTGGCCCATATCCAACGCATAGATAATTTTAGATTTTAAATTCTCCGGTACATCTCCATTTACTATACGCATTGCCAAACCCTCTGCAATAGCTGTTTTACCAACACCAGGTTCACCTACCAGTATTGGATTGTTCTTAGTTCTCCTTGACAAAATGTGCAAGGTTCTCCTTATCTCTTCATCCCTTCCAATAACAGGATCCAGCTTCCCGTTCGTTGCCATTTCATTCAGGTTCTTTGCATATTTATTCAATGCATTGAACTGCGTTTCCTGTGTTTGGGAGGTGACGGTAGAACCCTTACGTAAATCTTTAATAGCAGCGATTAAACCTTTTTCAGTAAGGCCTGCATCCTTTAGAAGCTTTGCAGTATTATCATTTACCTGCAACATTGCAAGGAGTAAATGCTCTACACTTACAAACTCATCGCCAAAACTTTTGAGTGATGAAGTTGCTTTCAATACAAGATTATTCATGTCACGGCTCACTGCCTGCGCAGGTTCGCCGCTTTGCGATTTAGGAAGTTTTTTAATGGCTTCATCAATTTTGCTTTCAACAAAAC
>JANLYU010000384.1:0-5479 GCA_031365785.1 Flavisolibacter sp.
TTGATGATCTCCACAGAAACTTCCAGGGTGTGCTCACCAGAACCTTTGTAAGTACCCTTCACCGGGGTACAATCATAAAAGTGCCTGCCCTTTGCCAGCTTTACATGCTGATCGTCTGCAACGCAATTATTGGTAGGGTCAAGTCCAATCCAGCCATAACCAGGTGCATAAACCTCGACCCACGCATGGGTAGCGCCTTCACCGCGCATTTCCTTATCCTTCGGACAAATATATCCGCTGACATACTTGGCGGGAATTTCAAACATGCGCAGCATCACAATGAGTATGTGCGCAAAATCCTGACAAACACCGGCTTTCAGATTCCATATTTCGTCAGACTCGGTTTCTACATTGGTAACGCCTTTCTGGTAACTGAATTCAGTGTAAACATAATTTGAAAGGGCCATTGCATTTTGGAAAGGTGTCCGTTCGTAATTAATGAGGGAATTTAGAACTTCCCGGATCTCAGCAAAAGCAATAAACGAGGGAGAAGTAAGGTAATCCAGGAAAGGGGCCTGGCTTTGTAACCCTTTGAGGTAATCCCATTGTTCCGCTGAAGAGATATCGTCCACAGGATATACAATAGGTTTGGTAACCACATGGGCAATGGATTCTATCAACAATTCCCGGTGCGGCTTGATCACAGAAAAAACACCCACCTGGTTACCAAAATAATCTGTAAAAATTTCAATCACGGGTTGATGCGATACTGTAATCTCGTGTTTGTGGATGTCGAGGTGTAAATCTTTTAAAGGATACAACATCAACTGGTTGGTGCAGTCAATGACAGTAGACGAATAGGTATACCTCGTAAGGTGTTTAATGGTGTAGGCAGGCATTTGTTTGGTTATGAAATTCCAAAATAATATTTATTGAATGCACCCGCTATTTCAACCAGGTAAGTTTTTGTTTGAAATAAAAAATCACTCAACTGCAAATGGTCATCGACCTGTACATTATTATATTTTACATGATTAGCCGTTTTACCAATCAGGAAATCAAGATGTTCGTAGCTTTCCGGAAGGCTTTCCGCTTTCAACATATACAATAAGCGTTGCATCCTGTTGAGGTTATAAAGTACGGAGTGGGGAAAAATGGTGTTATAAAAAGACAACTGCAATACATTCTGCACCGTGAAGGCACCTTTAAAAGTTTTCATGTAAATTTCAAATCCATTAAGGGAGTACAATAAGTAACGTAATAAAGGGGCTTCACCGGAATGCTGCTGGTCAGCTTTTAAATCCGCCAGCTTGATCCTCAAAATATCGGTTGTTTGAAT
Organism: Flavisolibacter sp.; assembly: GCA_031365785.1. Classification (GTDB taxonomy): domain Bacteria; phylum Bacteroidota; class Bacteroidia; order Chitinophagales; family Chitinophagaceae; genus Flavisolibacter. Next base: position 1,280 of record JANLYU010000384.1, read on the forward strand.
GGCTGTTTCAATACACCTGCCAATATTTAAATAAATAAAGCCTTCATCCCTGGTCATGGTGATGTTGACAGTACCCGTATACAACACGCCGAATCTCATGAGCTGATCAATAGCCGAAACAGGATCACCGGTTATTAATCGTTGCTCAATTGGTTCGCGGATAAAATGATAATAATCATTGAGGCTTTGCCACACTTCCTTGGTAATATGATCCTGGATACAACGTGCGTTTTCCCTTGATTGAACCACATAACTGTAGGCTGACCCCGGGTTGGTCTTTTCAAATAGAAGGTAATTTAACACCTCCATGGAGCTCATCTCCATAGCATCGATTTCTTCAGGCTTCAGTTGTCCGTATAACTGGAGATAAGGGCGCCAGGGAAAGGCTTCTTCTTCATCCTGCGATGCAATATAATTCGTGCGGAGGATCTGCAACATGCTTTTGGTACGTTCCATATAACGGGCCAGCCAATAAATTGTTTCCGCTACTCTGCTCAACATCTTTTCATTTCTTTTCAATGATTTAGCCAACCTACTCCATCATGTATTTTTTTATTAACGAACAACCGTTCTTCAATACAAATCGCCCAAAACCCAGGTATCCTTACTGCCACCACCTTGCGATGAATTCACCACCAGTGATCCTTCCCTCAATGCCACGCGGGTAAGTCCACCAGGAACAATGTCTACTCCCTCTGGTCCATACAAGGCAAATGGCCTGAGGTCAACCCTTCGGGGCTGCAACACGCCATTGATATAGCAGGGAGTGGAGGAGATACTGATGATCGGCTGAGCGATAAAATTCCTGGGATCATTTGAAACAGCTGTTTTAAATTTTTCAATTTCTTCCTCCTCCGCGCAATTGCCCATCAGCATTCCATATCCTCCGGACTCATTAGTTTTCTTTACAACCATGGTGCTGATATTTTCAAATACATATTTACGGCTGTCTTCATCTGCCAACTGGTAGGTAGGTACATTCTTCAAAATGGGCTCTTCGTTTAAATAATATCTGATCATGGCGGGTACGTAGGCGTAAATGGCTTTATCATCTGCCACGCCGTTGCCCGGTGCGTTTACCAAAGCCACATTTCCTTTGCGGTACGCCCAGTATAAGCCAGGCACACCCAGCATGCTGTCGGGCCTGAAGACCAGGGGGTCAATAAATTCATCATCCACTCTTCTGTAAATTACATCCACCTGTTGCAGTCCTTTGGTGGTTTTCATATAAACATAGTGGTTATCCACTACCATGTCTTTCCCTTCCACCAGTTCAATACCCATCAAACGTGCCAGGGTGGTGTGCTCAAAATAGGCGGCATTATAAATCCCGGGCGTCAACAAAACCACAGTTGGGTTGACAATCTGCCGGTTGGCAAGGGATTGAAGATTTTTAAACAACAGGTCGGGATATTCCTTTACAGAACGTACATTATTTTGCCGGATAAGGTCCGGGAAAATACGGTAGGTCATGCTCCTGTTCTCGAGCATATATGATACTCCTGAAGGGGTGCGGAGGTTATCTTCCAGCACATAAAAACTTCCATCATTATCGCGGATCAGGTCTACCCCAGAAACATGTGTATACACGTCATGAGGAACATCCACATTCATCATCTCCCTCAGGAAGTTGGGACATGAATAAATCAGCGAAGCAGGAATAATACCGTCCTTGATGATAAACTGGGAATGGTATATGTCTTTCAGGAAAACATTCAAGGCCATAAGCCGCTGCTTGATGCCGGTTTCAATGACTGTCCATTCACTACTCGTGATGATACGGGGGATCACGTCAAAAGGAAAGATCTTTTCAATGCCTTCGCCGCTGTTGTAAACCGTAAAAGTAATTCCCTGGCTCATGAACAACTTCTTGGCCAGTTCCACCTTATGGGTCATTTCTACCAGCGGAAGATTTTCTATGGCAGCAACAAAATTTTTATAAGGGGGACGAATGGCATGACTATCGAACATTTCATCCCACACCAGCGGCTGGGAAAGATAGGACTGCAGTAACATACTTTCGCTCATAAGTAGGTGGTTAATGGAAACAGTATCTTATAGCAGGCAACCCTGATAAAAATACGGAATCAAAGGCAGAATCTAAACATCCATTCAAAGATCTCCTCCGTGCCATTAATTCACGTAACAACTATCCTTTCTATCAGCTGTTACAAGAAGTTGCACCTACTGACTACAAAGATTTTTACTCCTCTACACACATCAATAATCTTGGAAGGAGCATTATGATGCACTTACGATAGGATAAAAACATGTACATCCTGCCTGACAAAAAATCGGTTGATGAAAGTCCCCAGAACTGGATATAGAATGACTAAATTTATTGTAATCATTGATTGAAAATATAATAAAATGTAGAAGGTAAAATGCTAATCAAATAAATAAAGAAGTCGATATGAAAAAGAAGATAGTGGTATTCGCTTCTGTTTTAACACTGAAAATTGGTGTAATAGCACAGGTTGTAACACCACAGTATGAGTTCATTAATTTTTCTAAGGTGAACATAACAGATGATTTCTGGAAACCCAAAATGGATAAAGTAGCCACAACAACACTCAATACTTGCATTTACCAAACTGAAATCAAAACTCCCCGAATTAGGAATTTTGAGAAAGTTGCCCGTAAAAAAGGTGAAAAACATGAAGGTATTTATTATGATGACAGCGATGTATACAAAGCCTTGGAAGCCATGGGTTATTCATTAAAGAATAAACCTAATCCTGATCTGGAAAAGAAAGCAGACGAATGGATCGATAAAATTTCCGCAGCACAGTTACCCGACGGTTACCTGAATACTTACTATACGCTCACCGATATTACCAAACGCTGGACGGATGTGGAAAAGCATGAAGATTATTGTGCTGGCCACCTGATTGAAGCAGCAGTTGCCTATTATGATGCCACCGGAAAAAGAAAATTACTGGATGTTGCCATTCGTTTTGCCAATCATATTGATTCTGCTTTTCGCGTCGCGAAAAAACCATGGTTCAGTGGTCACCAGGAAATTGAACTGGCATTGGTAAAATTATATAAAGTAACAGGCAATGCTAATTATTTAAAGCTGGCTGATTGGTACTTGCAACAAAGAGGACATAAGTATTACAACTATTCATCTTCCTGGATTGTACCCGATTACTGGCAGGATGGTTTACCGGTTAAGGATCAAAAAGAAATTACAGGGCATGCCGTACGTGCTATGTATCTCTATACAGGAGCAGCGGATGTTGGAGGGTTAATTGGAGACGAAGGCTATCTGAAAGCAATGAAAAATGTTTGGGAAGATGTTGTTTACAGAAATATGTATATAACTGGCGGAATAGGTTCTGCGGGAACAAACGAAGGATTTACCCATGATTTTGATCTTCCTAATGAAAAAGCCTACTGCGAAACTTGTGCTTCAGTAGGCATGGTATTCTGGAACCAGCGCATGGCAGAATACTCAGGTGACAGTAAATACATAGATGTGCTGGAGAAAAGTTTATACAATGCCGCTTTAGATGGGCTGAGCTTGAGTGGGGATCGATTTTTTTATGATAACCCACTGTCGTCAAGTGGACAACATGCAAGAAAAGAATGGTTTGGTACAGCTTGCTGCCCGTCCAATATTGCAAGACTGGTCTCGTCTATTGGAAATTATATTTACGGTAAATCTGCAGAAGGTTTTTGGGTAAACCTTTTTGTAAATAGTAATACCCATGTTGACTTCAATAATATTCATACAGTTATAGAAACAGAAACTAAGTACCCGTGGAATGGTGCCATAAAAATAAAGATCACTCCTGATTCAAAACAGCAATTTAAATTATACCTGCGTATCCCTGGATGGGTAAAAGGGGAATCGGCTCCGGGCGATTTATACTTTTACAAGGACTTTGTAAAACCAGCGTTGAGCATCAAAGTAAATGGTAAAATTATTGTTGCTAAGGAAGTCAATGGCTATTTAGAAATAGACAGGGAGTGGCAAAAGAATGATGTGGTAGAATATATTCTTCCTATGAATGTATTGAAGGTTATAACTAGAAAAGAAGTGAAATATAATGAGGATAAAATGGCTTTGCAGCGGGGACCATTTATATATTGTATAGAAGGGGCTGACAACAATGGCGAAGTAAGGGATTTGATAATTCCTTTTAAGACCAGTTTTGGTACTATGAACTACTTGATTAATGAAGAAAAAACTAT
>JANLYU010000385.1:0-2049 GCA_031365785.1 Flavisolibacter sp.
ACACAACCATTTTTTCCATTTCATTAGTTTTAATAGCATAGCTAAAACCTTTATGAATTGCATATGATCCCACCTGTCCTTTTTTATTCACAGCTAAAAAAGCAACTTGAATATCCTTTGCCTTCTCTCCTTTTATTTTTATAATGCGCTCGATAATTTTTTTACACGCCGCTTCTGGTGATAAACCCTGCCTCATTAATTCAACAACTGAATGAGATCCTGCAACCCGGATAACATCTTCACCCTGCCCGGTTGATGTACAGGCGCCCACTTCATTATCTACAAATAAACCGGCACCGATGATGGGAGAATCACCCAATCTTCCCCGCATTTTAAATCCTGCACCGCTGGTGGTACAACTTCCACTTAGATTTCCATTGGTATCCATGGCCACCATACCGATCGTATCATGGTTCCATTCTCCATTATCCAATTTATTTGGTGCAAACGGTCCGTGATCATTTTTGCTCTCCACATTAATAGACGGTGGTTTGTATTCTGATCTCTTCAGCCAATTATCATAATTCTTTTGTGCGTCCGGCGAAAGTTTTTGTTCTTCCAAAGGGAATCCTTCAGAAACAGCAAACTGTTGTGCCCCGATACCTACCAACATCACATGCGGAGTTTTTTCCATCACTCTTCTTGCCACAGAGATCGGGTGTTTGATCCTTTCCAAAAATGCAACACTCCCACAATTGTAAAATTCATCCATGATACAGGCATCTAATGTTACAAAACCATCCCGGTCAGGATTGGCGCCAAGACCCACACAACAACTTTGTTCCGACTCTGTCACCATCACTCCTTTCTCCACCGCATCCAATGCCCTTCCACCCTTGCCCAATATTTCCCAGGCCGCTTTATTGGCTCTTAAACCAGCATCCCATGTTGAAATTACGAGCGGCTTGCCTTTCACGATGGCTGTATCCTCCATTGCCCATATTTTTTTTGTAAGTAAACCGGCAAACCCTGTAAATGCGGATGCCCGGATAAACTTTCTCCTATTGATCATTGGTCCGATTTTAGGAAGTGAAATTAAGGATTCAGACAGATTATCAGCGTCCTCAACGAAATCATCTGACATAAGGGGAAAAGAACTGCCAAATCTTCTAAAACAAGGGCAATAGTGGGGTTGGAATTAAATTTGATGTTTAAACATTGAAATCGTAACTTTGTAATCTAAAACAACAAAATGAAAATAGAAATAATCTCAGGCAGTCCGCGGACAAATAGTGTGACACACCGGGTATCCATTTATCTGAAGAACTGGCTCAAGCAAAACAGTGAACATGAAGTTGATATCATTGACATGAAAGACTGGAGCGTTCCCGCTATTCAATCTGTATGGGTTTCGATGGACAAAGTTCCGGATGAATTCAAGCCTTTAGCAGAAAGAGTTTTTAAAGCAGACGCATTGATATTGGTATCACCCGAATATAATGGAGGCTACTCCCCTGCTATGAAAAACTTGCTGGATCATTTTCCCAAACAACATCACAAACCGTTTGGTATCGTAACAGCTTCACCGGGCGCCATGGGTGGCATCAGGGCAGCGCAACAATTACTATTATTGGTTCCGGCTTTATTTGGTGTGGTATCACCTTATATGCTTATCGTCCCTGCAGTTGATAAAAAATTCAGTCCTGATGGTGATCTGCTGGATGAAAGTTTTCAGAACGGAGTTCATAATTTTATAAATGAATTCCTTTGGCTGGCAGAAAAACTGGTGACTGAAAAAACTACTGCCGAAACTATTTAAAGAAGTAAAATAAATTATATGAAAATGATCCTTCATAAGGCAAATTCAAGAGGTCATGCTGAACATGGATGGTTGAATTCTTACCATACATTCAGCTTTGCCGGTTATCATGATCCGGAAAGAATTCATTTTGGTGCATTAAGAGTTTTGAATGATGATACTGTAGCCGGAGGAATGGGATTTGGTACTCATCCACATGATAATATGGAAATAATCTCTATTCCAACAAGCGGCGACCTTGAACATGCTGACAACATGGGCAATAAACAGGTCATTCGTTCAGGGGATGT
>JANLYU010000405.1:0-2754 GCA_031365785.1 Flavisolibacter sp.
GCCTGATCGAGTGTTTCCTGCGCTTTTTTACCGCTGATATTCTTATTACGGAGGTCAATCAGTAGTAAATGATTATCAGTGCCACCGCTGATGATGTGGTAATCTTTATCCATGAATGCTTTGGCCATAGCCTGCGCATTATTTTTAATCTGCCTGGCATAAACAGAAAAGTCCTCATCCAATATTTCAGCAAATGAAATGGCCTTGGCGGCGATGATGTGTTCCAGGGGACCCCCCTGGGTTCCCGGAAAAACTGCCATATCCATCAAATGGCTCATCATCCTGGTTTTCCCTTTTGGATCTTTGATACCGAAAGGATTTTCAAAATCTTTTCCTAACATAATAATGCCCCCACGCGGACCACGGAGCGTTTTGTGGGTAGTGGAAGTAACAAAATGACAATGTTCAAAGGGTGAACGAAGCAAACCTTTAGCAATGAGCCCTGCAGGGTGGGCAATATCTGCCAATACAAATGCACCCACTTCATCTGCCACCTTCCTGATTCTTTCATACTCCCAATCACGGCTATATGCAGAAGCGCCACAAATAATCATCTTAGGCTTTTCTTTCCTGGCGATGGTTTCCATCTGATCGTAATCCACCAGCCCGGTTTCCTTTTTAACCCCATAATAAAAAGGCTGGTAGAATTTTCCGCTGAAATTTACAGGTGATCCATGTGTGAGGTGACCGCCCATACTCAGGTCAAGGCCTAAGATTTTATCACCTGCTTTCAAGACAGCCAGCATCACAGCAGCATTGGCCTGAGCGCCACTATGAGGTTGCACATTTACATATTCACAGGAAAAGATTCGTTTCAGTCTTTCTATGGCCAGCAGTTCTGTTTCATCAACAAATTCGCATCCTCCATAATATCTTTTTCCCGGATATCCTTCCGCATATTTGTTGGTCAACACCGTACCCATGGCCTCCATGACCTGTAAGGAGGTGAAATTTTCGGAGGCGATCAATTCAATGCCTTTCCTTTGCCGATCCAGTTCCAGCTGAATAATATCGAATACTTTATGATCTCGCTGCATACAATTCATTGTCTTTCCTAAAACCAGCTACATGATACAACGGATCCGGAAATCTGGGCGATTATCGGAAAAGCGGTCATGGAACAAGTAGCTTTGAAAGTTCAGCAAAAATAAGCCTGCGCCCGATAGCAAAGGCATTTGTTGGGTTGAATTAAAAATCAGTAATTTCGACCGCTTTTTATTTTACAATACTGTTCCAAGTGACAGCAGCGGAATTGAAAGGTGAGTGTCACTAAAATAACCACATGAAAGCAATCATTCCAGTGGCAGGAGCCGGAACTAAACTCAGACCTCACACCTATACCCAACCCAAAGCACTGATTCCACTGGCAGGTAAAACGGTGCTGAGCATCATTATAGACCAGTTGAAGGAAGGGGGCATTACAGAATACATTTTCATTGTTGGCTACCTCGGTGAAAAAATTCAGGACTATGTAAAGGCATTGTACCCGGATATCACGGCACATTTTATTTACCAAAACGACCGGCAGGGGATTGGTCATGCAGTTCGCCTTACCCGTGGCATAGTGAACAATGACGAAGTGTTTATTGTTCTTGGTGATACCATCTGTGATTACAGTGTACAAGACGTGATCAAAAGTCCTACTTCCATGATCGGTGTTAAAAAAGTAGATGATCCCAGAAATTTCGGTGTAGCTGAGATAGAAAATGAAAATGAGATCATGCACGTAGTGGAAAAACCACAAATTCCAAAATCAAACATGGCCCTGGTAGGCATTTATAAGATCCTGGAATCTGACCTTTTATTCCAGTGCCTCGAAACCAATATCAAGGGTGGAATCAAAACACATGGCGAGTACAGCATCACTGATGCCCTGGATTGTATGATCAAGAAGGGAGCCCAATTCCGTGCGTTTAAAGTAGACAGCTGGTTTGATTGTGGCCGTCGTGAAACGCTCCTGGAATCAAATGCTACCCTGCTGAAGAAATTTGAAACCCGTACAGAACAGTGTCCCGAATATGAAAATACTGTCCTGATTCAGCCGGTAAGTATTGGCAAGGGATGTTCGGTAAAAAACTCTATCATCGGACCCAATGTTACTATTGGCGACCATACACAGGTAGATTCCTCCATCATCAAAAGTTCCATCATCGGCGCCTTTTCTAATTTATCAGATATTGTTCTTGACTTTTCCCTCATTGGAAGTGATACGACGATCAGGGGTGAAACGCGCACATTGAATATCGGAGATAATACTGATATTGATCTGGGGTGAGTAGGTTAGGGTGGTGCGCTGCGAGAAGCAATGAACTGAGTGTTGCATTTTAAAATAAATTGCCCAACAACCGGATTTCGTAGCCGTAGCTTTACGGCCATGTTTCAAAATAGAATCACGAACCTTTTTCATATTCAATTTCCCATCATACAGGCTGGCATGATATGGGCCAGCGGATGGAGACTGGCCAGCGCCGTAAGCAATGCGGGTGGTTTGGGCCTTCTGGGTGCGGGGAGCATGTACCCGGAAGTGCTTCGGGATCATATCAGAAAGTGTAAGGCTGCCACCAACCAACCATTTGGTGTGAATGTGCCGCTGTTATATCCGGATATTGATCAGCATATGAAAATTATTCTGGAAGAATCTGTTCCTATCGTTTTCACTTCAGCAGGTAATCCAAAAACATGGACTGCCACTTTCAAAGAAAACGGAATGACCGTAGTGCATGTGGTCAGCAGCAGCAAGTTTGCCAGGAAAGC
>JANLYU010000409.1:0-8414 GCA_031365785.1 Flavisolibacter sp.
TTTGGATACCGAAGCAAAATGCGTGGCTTCAGAGACCTCAGTGAAGAGGAAAGAAAGAAACTCACTGATGCCCTGATTCTCGCTCAGACAAAAGATTACAAAGCAATTCCACTTACTGATGAACAGGTGAAAGCAGTGAACGAGTTCTTTGATGAACAAAGAAAAAAAATGCAGGAACAAAGAAAGCAAAATGGCGGTGGTAATAATTAATCTTTAAAATTCAACAGGCTGTCAGTTTACTGACAGCTTTTTTTATACCTTTTATTCATGTCAGAAGATTTACACCTGATCACCGGAACAAAACAAGACCAATACGAAGGTTTGATTCAACAAATAAAAGGATTGTTGGAGGGTGAAAATGACCTGATCGCCAACCTCGGGAATATTGCAGCTGCACTTAAGGAACAATTCGGGTGGCTATGGGTAGGTTTTTATTTGGTGAAGTCCGATGAGCTGGTTCTGGCTCCATTCCAGGGCCCCGTGGCTTGCACCCGCATAAAATTGGGAAGGGGAGTTTGTGGATCCAGTTGGCAAAAAAAACAAACCTTGATCATTCCAGATGTCCTACAATTCCCCGGCCATATTGCCTGCAGCAGTTTATCAAAATCAGAAATTGTAATTCCCATCATCAGAAATGAAATGGTGATGGGCGTTTTGGATGTGGATAGCCGGGAGGTGGATCATTTTGATCAGGCCGATCAGTATTATTTAGAACTAATTGTTTCTTACATTCAGTTCCATTGAACTGGCGAAGCGAAGGGAATCCCTCAATGGTCACGATTTGAACTGATACTGTTCTAACTATCCTTGTAGAGAATTCAATGAAGCTGGCTTAAGTTCTCAGAAGTCTATGAGGTGATCAGTGAGGTGCATTAGTTGTGCTGATTCCAAAAGACAAGTCACCTATCAGTTTTTACTTCTACATTTCTTTCGAAATGGAATAGTGTCTAGATAATGAAAGCTTTCTTCAAGTGCAGGTTAAACAAGAGACCTTTATAAGAATCTGTATCCAAAATCAGTGCTGGTGACATAACTGCCCAATTCCCAAAAGTTAATTTATATCTCTCGTGGTAGTCAGGTAATAATAATAGCTTTTTCTTTTTCTAATAATTTGGCCAGCAGCGTGAAATAACTCCTGCTTAAATAGTAGTTTCAAATCGAAAAATCCCCATTTTTTCCGGCATGAAATTTATTTACTTAGGGTATAAACCATCAATATGACCAGGCAAACCAACAGGATACCTGAACCTGATAGAAAGCAGGAAAATCTCAAAAGAGATGCAGCTTATTCTCCACTCCGCGTTTCTTCCAACCGTGAACCTCAAATAAATTTATATAAACAAAGAGAGGTGCGTGATATCAGCAGAAACCGGTTTTATATGAATGATCTGTATGAAAGAAGCAGCATTTGAAACCTTAATAAGGTATTAATGGATAATGTTTTAAAATGGATGGGTAATATATTGTTCCATCCTTTTTATTTTTCCAAAGGTGTCAAAGCGCCAGATTTCATGTAGATTTTTGTAAACACGTGTTCCGCTGATTGTCGTTCCATCCTGTCTTCCCCATATAAAAACAACATCTTCTTTTCTGTCTGGAACATACTCCGGGATCCAGGCATCCACATAACACTGAACATCGAGAAAAATATTCCTTCTTTTCTGAAAATCAGCTAACACCAGTTCCTTTTTTCCTGATGTATATTGATCTGGAAAAATCATCACCATACTATCAGCAAAATAATTACCAAGGTGTCTTACATCACCTGTTTCAAATTCTTTCCATATTTGTAAAACTATTTTGGAATACGAAGATTTCCCTGTCTGAAATCCAGAAGTGTATACGGGAGCATACGGATACAGAACTGTATCGGCCAGAGTTAATGGTTCACCGGCAGATTTTTTATTATGATTACAGCTGACCAGCATCAGCAGCACTGCCCAAATTTTTATTATGGTTAATTTTCCTTTCAAATGAACTTTATTATTGTCAATATTAAGGTAGATCAATGAAGTTAGGTTGGTAAATTACAAACCAGCATAGTGAGTAGGAAATCCTGGTCTGTTACAATCGGACATTCATGAAGTTGATGAGCATCAAAACTAAAACAATCAGACATGGGACAACAAGCGTTGCTGGAGTCATTTGGAAATATCGACATCTATTTATTTGATCAGATTCTAAAAGGCAGGTTTGACACCTGCAAACATATTTTAGATGTAGGCTGTGGAAATGGCCGAAACCTGGTTTATTTCCTTCTGAATGGCCACCACGTATCAGCCATTGATCAGAATGAAGATGCTTTAAATGTGGTGAGGCAGCTGGCATTTACATTAGCTCCGGCGCTTCCTCCTTCCAATTTTCAAAAAGCTCACGCAGAAGAATTACCTTTTTCAGACGGAAGCTTTGATCTGGTTATCTCCAGTGCTGTTCTTCATTTTGCACACCATAAAAGTCATTTTGAATTACTCTTGCACGAAGCATGGAGGGTCCTTAAATCAGATGGATTTCTATTTGCCAGGCTCGCATCGGACATTGGAATAAAAGATCAAGTCCAATCCATTGGAAATGGAAGGTTTTCACTTCCAGATGGATCTGAAAGGTATCTTGTCGATGAAGCAGCGTTGATGCGCTACGAAAAAGAATTGGGAGGGAGGCTTTATGAACCCATCAAAACTACTTTGGTTCAGAACAAGAGAAGTATGACTACATGGTGCCTGCAAAAAGGGGGAAATGTTTGATAAATTAATTACAAATGTTCAGGTAATAACGGCTATTTCTTTATTGATTTGTTCCTCTGAATAAGAACACAAAAACTTATCTTCGCGCCCTATGACACTAGAATATTTGAAGGAAATGAGGGACCGCGTAGTTGTTCTAAGGAGGTTTCTTTGACGTCGATAACCGCAGAGATAAAATAAATCAGGACAAGCAGCTCTCGCTTGCCCAAGGTTTTTGGGACGATAATGCCCGGGCCACCTCTATTTTAAAAGAAATCAAACTCAATGAATTTTGGGTTCACCTGCATGAGCAGGTGGAATCGGCTGTTGAAGAATTTGCTATACTCTTTGAATTCTGGAAAGAAGGAGAAGCCAATGAGGAAGAAGTAAAAAACGCTTTTGATAAGTCTACCCAACTCATAGAAGAAGCTGAATTTAAAAGCACGCTCAATCAGCCAGAGGACGAACTTCCTGCAGTTTTACAATTGAATTCAGGTGCTGGTGGTACTGAAAGTCAGGACTGGACAGAAATGCTGGCCCGGATGTACCGGATGTATGGAGAAAAACAGGGTTGGAAGGTGACCATACTCGATTGGGTAGATGGGGACGGGGCAGGGATCAAAACATGTACTTTGCAATTCGAAGGTGAATTTGCCTACGGTTTTCTTAAAGCGGAAAGCGGTGTTCACAGATTAGTCAGAATTTCTCCTTTTGATTCAAATGCAAGAAGACACACCTCGTTCGCATCGGTTTTTGTATATCCTCTGGTAGACGATTCTATCAATATTGAGGTGAAGGACAGTGAAGTAAAAATGGAAACCGCCAGGAGCGGAGGTGCTGGCGGACAAAATGTAAACAAGGTGGAAACCAAAGTTTTCCTTACCCATTTGCCCACCGGGATTGTGGTAGTTTGTCAAACAGAAAGATCACAGATTGGAAACCGGGAAAAGGCGATGCAGATGTTAAAAAGTCGACTGTATGAGGAAGAATTAAGAAAGCGGCAGGAATCAAAAAATGCAGCAAATGCGAATAAAAAGAAAATTGAGTGGGGGTCACAGATCAGAAGCTATGTTTTTCATCCATATAAAATGATTAAAGATCATAGAACTGATTTCGAAGTGGGTAATGTTGGACCTGTAATGGATGGCGACCTGGATGGGTTTATCAAAGCTTACCTGATGATGGAAAAGGAAATGGAAACATAGGAAACTCCTGTTCTTTAAGTGAACAGAAGACCTAACTCAGAACTGCTGACTTGAGTTGTTAGAATGATCTAACTAAGAAATAAATCATTGGTAAATTAAGCATATGAATCTTGGATATTTTAATTACCCGTTACCAGCCAATGAACCTGTTTACAATTATGCACCCGGTTCATCGGAGCGGAACGCTTTACTTAGTGTTTTAAAGGAATTAAAATCCAAACCAATGGACATTCCCATGTACATTGGTCATGAAGAAGTTCGTACAGGAAACCTGAAGTCCATACACCCTCCGCATGAAATTGCAGCCACTGTTGGTCATTTCCATGCCGGTGATGAATCGCATGTTTTCAAAGCCATTGAAGCTGCTTTAAAAGCACGCGAAGCCTGGGCTAATATGTCTTGGGAAAACAGGGCTAATATCTTTCTAAGAGCGGCAGATTTGATTTCAACCAAGTACAGGTTTCACATGAACGGTACCACCATGTTAGGTCAAAGCAAAAATGCTTACCAGGCGGAAATTGATAGCGCCTGCGAGCTGATTGATTTCCTACGTTTTAATGTACATTTTTTAAGTGAAATTTATCAGCTTCAGCCCATTAGTTCACCAGGAATGCATAACAGGGTGGAGTACCGTGCACTGGAAGGTTTTGTACTAGCCATCACTCCTTTTAATTTTACAGCAATTAGCGGCAATCTTCCCACATCTGCTGCCATGTGCGGTAATGTAGTAGTTTGGAAACCAGCCAATACACAGATTTATTCTGCCCAAATGTTGATGCGTATTTTGAAAGAAGCAGGCCTTCCTGATGGAGTGATTAACCTGATTTATGTTGATGGGCCGACCATTGGTAAAATCTGCCTATCTCATAAAGATTTTGCGGGGGTTCATTTTACTGGTTCAACAGGTGTTTTCAACCAGATGTGGGAAACCATTGGTAAAAATGTTTCACATTATAAAAGTTATCCCCGCATAGTGGGTGAAACGGGGGGTAAGGATTTTGTGGTGGCTCATCGTTCTGCCGATCCGAAGGTAGTGGCAACAGCTTTATTGCGCGGGGCATTTGAATATCAGGGTCAGAAGTGTTCCGCCGCTTCAAGGGCTTACATTCCCTCTAATCTGTCGCATGAGGTGAAACAATTATTGATTGAAGGGGTGAACTCTTTCAAAATTGGGACAGTGGAGGATTTTGAAAATTTTATAAATGCCGTCATTGACGAAAGAAGTTTTGATAAAATAGCCTCTTATATTGACGCCGCAAAAAACGATGTCAATGCAAAAATTCTTGTAGGTGGGATTTATGAAAAATCGGCTGGGTATTTTATTTACCCTACCATTATTGAAGCGTATGATCCGAAATATGTAACCATGTGCGAAGAGATTTTCGGACCTGTATTAACCATCCATGTGTATGATGAAAATAAATTTGAGGAGACGTTGGATTTGGTGGATACTACCTCACCTTATGCATTGACTGGGTCAGTGATCGCACAAGACCGCTATGCGGTGGAAGTAGCCACTCATAAATTGCGTAATGCTGCTGGTAATTTTTACATCAATGATAAACCTACAGGTGCTGTTGTGGGACAGCAACCCTTTGGAGGAGCAAGGGCGAGCGGAACCAATGACAAAGCCGGTAGTCCCATCAATTTGTACCGGTGGTTAAGTGCCAGAACCATTAAGGAAACTTTTGTTCCTGCCACCAACTACAGGTATCCGTTTTTAAAAGGTGAACAGGATGGACAGTAAACTTAATAGGGTTTTTTTTTTACATTACTCTATATAGTTGTACCATACATTCTTTCAAAAGGCAAAATTGATAAGCTTCAGATTGTCTTGATCAGGGGTGGTTTGAAAGTTCATTGATACTGATATATTTGTAAGTATTAAAATGATCCATATGAGTGTCGATAAACTGATAATAACTGCTGCTTTGTTTATTATGGTATTTGCATCACATGCCCAAGAAACTGGCAAAAAAAATGCACTAAAAATAAATCCTCTTTCCTTGGCTTTTTTGACGGGCAACCTGGCCTATGAAAGAGCCGTGAGTCACAACACTTCTATTCAGCTGGGCATGTATTACTGTGGGGTTCACCTGGGTGGACTTCATTATTCTGGTTTTGGCATTACACCCGAATACAGATTTTATTTCGCGGGAGGTAAAAAAGTTTTTGACGGGTTGTATACCGCTCCTTTTCTTCGGTTCCAATTCATCAATATAGAAGATCAAAGAGCACAGGCAAAAGCATCTTTTACATCCACTGGTGGAGGAGCGATTATCGGATATGAGAAAATGTGGGATGGGGGATTCACCCTTGACATTTTTGCTGGTCCTGCCTACAACCAAATCAAATACAGGAATAATAGCAGCGGCAATACCTTCGATATTAATGGAGGCTTTTCCGGTTTTACCATCAGGACAGGCATCACTCTAGGATTTGGGTTTTAGCAGGTTGAATGATGAGCTCTTTCCTTTATATGTCATTATAGCCGTTTTCATGAAAGCGGCCTTTTATTTGCACCTTCCAATAAAATGATACTATGAAACGATTTACATTAATTATTATCTCCTTATTATTAATTGGATATTTACATGCTCAGGATGCAAAACTTGGTCTGAAAGCAGGATTGAATGTAGCCCATCTGGAGAGTACCCTGGGAAATTTGAATGGTTCCAAACTAGGTTTGAATGCAGGTATCCTGGCTCATATTCACATTAACCGCGAATGGGCTGTACAACCCGAAGTTATGTATTCCAGCCAGGGGGCTAAATATATATCTGATAATGTAGAGCATGATTTGTCTTTGAATTATTTGAATATCCCGCTCCAGTTGCAGTATATGTTTCAAAATGGATTCAGGATTCAAACAGGTCCACAGGTTGGATTTTTGACCAATGTCAAAGACAAAGTCAATGGAAATGCAACTGGTTTTTTTTCATCAGATGATTTTAAATCTGTAGATATTTCCTGGACAGCCGGGGTCGGTTATCAGAGTGTCTCAGGTTTAGGGGTTGATGCCAGGTATAATTTCGGTGTGAGTAATATTAATGATGCCGGTACATCCAAATTGCGCAATAGTGTGTTTCAGGTTGGATTATTTTACATGTTGAATACCAATGGAACAAGAAAATAAGTTTGTTAAACAAATGATAATTAATAGGCATGGCCGCTTAATTGCGGCCTTCTTTTTGTGTACAGCATGTTCAAACAAAAGTTAACTTATGAAAAAGATCAGTTTGATTGCTTTATTATTCGGTGCACATCTGGCGCTTTTTGCACAGACATCGAAACCAACGAAAATGGCTGTTAAAACACGTTTTGGAGTAAAAGCGGGTGTAAATATCGCAGAGCTCAGAGCTAAAAATTTCCCCAGCTCTACACAGGTGGATGTGAATACCAAATCTACCTTTCATGGTGGATTCTTTGTTAACATTCCATTTGGAACAGGAAATTTATCCTTCCAGCCAGAATTGCTCTATAACGGACAGGGAAGTAAAGTCAGTGAAACCAGTACTAAAACTGTCGGTACCGTTACGACTACAACTAAAAGTACCTATGACCAGGCACTGAATTATATTTCCATACCGATGATGCTTCATGTAAAGAGCTCTAATGGATTTATTGTCGAATTAGGTCCTCAAATTAGTTATCTGGTAAAGGCACAGCAAGATGGTGCTGGGACAACCACTGATTATAAAGGAAATTTCGATAAAATGGAATATTCCATAGGTGGTGGATTAAGTTATTTATCCCGAATTGGACTTGGCATTGGTGCCAGGTATAACTGGGGACTTCGCAACATTTACAATGATGCTACCACTGTAGCACGAAATGATGCTAAATTAAAAAATTCAGTGATTAATATAGGTTTATCCTGGAGTTTTGGAGCTGGCAAATAAACAGTTATAAAATTTTATAAGCCCTGGAAATCTTCCAGGGCTTTTTTGTGGACTCATTTGCACAAAAAATCATCAATTGATTACTTTTATAAAAATTAGTGCGATTGAAATCAGTCTTGAATAGCGGGCAAATACAATTAACTGTTAAAAGACTCGCCAACCAGGTGCTGGAGAACCATGTCAAGCTGAATCAAACGGTTTTGATTGGGATACAACCGAGGGGCGTGTTTCTTTCAGATCGTATCGTGAAAGAGCTTTCCCTGGAATTGGGAAACCAGAAAATTAATTATGGTAAACTGGATATTACATTTTACAGAGATGATATCCGAAAGGAACTGCATGTTCCCAACCAAACTGATATCAAATTTTCAATTGAAGGTCAGCAAGTAGTACTGATTGATGATGTTTTATATACAGGTCGCACTATCAGAGCAGCCATGGACGCGCTTATGGCCTACGGGAGACCTGAAAAAGTTGAGCTTCTGGTATTGATAGACAGGAGGTATAGCAGGCACCTTCCTATTCAGCCAGATTATATTGGAAGGTCTATCGATTCTATCGTATCGCAAAAAGTAAAAGTATTGTGG
>JANLYU010000140.1:0-8481 GCA_031365785.1 Flavisolibacter sp.
ACTTTTCTGCTGAAGAAGTTTGGCTGGCGATGTTATTTGTAATGAATCTCCAGGCATAATGATGATGTGGTTAATATTTTGAAGTTAAAACTTTATTAGCATGATTGGATGGATCTTGTTGTGGCAGGTGCCACGGCGATCTTTATCCGGCTGTGCCAGGAACCTATCATTGTTGATGAATCTCTACCTGATTATGATCGTGTACTTCTATTGCCTGAAAAAAAATTTGACAATTATTGAGATCAGTGAAAAATAGGTTGATCTTTGGACTGATCGATCTGAATAGCACCATCAACTTCAAGGCCAACATGGAAATATTTGTTCAGGATAATTATGATCTGCTATCAAAAAAAGCAGCAGCCACGCTGATCGATTTAGCAGGGGCGATCAGTGATCCTGTGGTTTGTTTTGCGTCAGGAGATTCTCCGTCGGGCATGTACAGGGAAATCATTCACCTGGTGAAGTCAAAAAAACTGGATGTCAGTTCCTGGTATTTTATCGGACTTGACGAGTGGGCGGGAATGAATGGTGATGATGAAGGCAGCTGCCGTTATCATTTGAACCAGCAACTCTTTCAGCCTTTGAAAATAAAACACGACAGGATTTGTTTTTTTAATGGTCGCGCCAGGGAACCTTTACAGGAATGCCTGCAAACTGAAAATTTTATTCGTGAACACGGAGGCATTGATGTGGCCGTGGTTGGATTGGGAATGAATGGCCATGTAGGTATGAATGAACCCGGAACCTCACTATCCTCCAGGTCGTATTATGCGGACATTCATCCCCTAACCCAGAAAACCGGACAAAAATATTTTAAAGAAGAACAGGATCTTTCCCATGGTTTAACCCTTGGTATCGGCACTTTGATGGAAGCCAGGGCGGTGATACTGTTGGCCAATGGCAGTAATAAATCCGAGATCGTAAAGAAAATGGTGGAAGGAGAAATATCAGAAGAGGTGCCTGCTACTTTATTCCGCAATCATTCCGGTCTTTCCATTTTTCTCGACCGGGAAGCCGCACAATTGTTATCAAATGATTCTGGGACTTGACCTGGGAGGAACACAAATCAGGGGTGGTTTGGTAGATGCACACAGTGTCTCTTCCATTCATGCCCGACGGATCCATTCGAGTGGCTCGCTGGAAGCGGTAGTTCAGGAGGTGTATTCATTTATTGAGTCATTGATTAACCCTTCGGTAACAGCCATTGGAATAGGAGTTCCCGGACTGGTAGATCCATCCACCGGGATGATTTATGATGTGGTCAACATTCCATCCTGGAAACAAGTACCACTCGGGGAAATGATGGAAGCGCATTTCAAAATGCCGGTGTTCATCAATAACGATGCGAATTGCTTCGCGCTGGGAGAATATCACTTCGGAAAAGGCAAGGGTCTTGATTCAATGGTGGGGCTGGCAGTAGGCACCGGACTCGGATCAGGCCTGATCCTCAATAAAAAATTATATGCGGGCGTCAATGGCGGAGCGGGTGAATTTGGCATGATCAAATACATGGGCCAATACCATGAATATTATTCCAGCGGCCAATTCTTTAAGAACATTTATAATGAAGACGGTGAAACCATATTCAAAGCAGCAAAAAACGGAGATACAAACGCCCAGCGTATGTACGAGGAAATGGGCGCCCATCTTGGTAACGCCATAAAAAATATCCTTTTTGCCCTGGATCCTGAATTGATTGTGCTGGGCGGTTCTGTAAGGCAAGCCTTTCCCTTTTTCTCTACTGCCATGTGGGAAGCGGTAAAGACTTTTCCTTTTCAAAGGTCACTAAAAAAATTACGTATCGAAGTATCTGAACTGGAAAACAGCGGAATTTTAGGTGCAGCCGCTCTACACCTGCAAAAATAATTTCGCTGTATCTGAGCGCTAACAAATAAATATTTATTTCTCATTACGTTCAAGGGTAACTTCAACAGACTTGTACAAGAGAATAAATGGATGTGTCAAAGTTCTGCTCTTAGTTCGCCGTTGTTGGTGTTATCAGGTAACTATATACGTGTTAGACCATGAGGGTTAAACTTATGTAAGTAGGTAATTAAGGGAGATGTATATTAAGTCCAAAATGCTTTATAAGCAATTCTAAAAGCTTTATAAGTATGCCGACTATTATAATAATTAATAATACAATTCTTAGCCATTTGGGAATAAAATCTTTCTTTTTATTCATTCGCTAATATACTAACCTTAAATAAAATTGTTCATATCTATATTCAAATTGTCAGCAAGATTTTTTAGCGTAAGTATTCGGCTATCAAATTGCCCGCGTTCAATTCTGCATATACTTCCATAATCCAAATCACACAAGGTTGCCAATTGACGTAATGTGATATTCTTTATATTACGTGCAGCCTTAATTTTATTACCCATCTCTTTTAAAAAAATATCATTTCTCATTTTTCTGCAGTTAAGGCTTTATACTTTAATGAACCCTGACAGTTGGCAAGTGCATTTGCAAAGCGTTCATCTTGAAATAATTTTTTACTATTAAATCTAAAAGCAGATTCGTTGCAGTAGCTTTGTAAATGTTTTGGGCTAATTGAAGGATGTAAGCTGTCAATTTGTTTTTTCAAAATATGCCAGTACCCATCCATATTATTTGTATGTACTAAAATATCTTCTTTACGAACATAACCTTATCCCTGTGGATTTTTTTTGTGATTATACTTTTGACCAACCTTATTATAAGCATGATGCTCGTCTGTCACCAAAGTGCTATCAAGTGCTACAAAATTTTGAATGGCTTCATTTACATTTTCAAGTGTAACTACTTCCATTACTTTAGTTCTCACTTTGCCACCTCTTTGGATAGCCCCAAATACCATAGTTTTATTATCGTCTCTTTTAAGATTCAATCTTTTCTTTCTACTCGCATGAATATTTGTTAAAGAGCCTCCGATTGGCGTTTCATCAACTTCTACAATACCTTCTAATAATTCAGGGGCTTTATCTGTCAGCATTTCTCTAATTCTATGGTTTACATACCATGCTGTTTTTTGAGTTACTCCTAACCATGAAGCAAGTTGTAAGCTGCTAATTCCTTTACTATGCACCGCAAGAATGTAAGTAGCGAGAAACAATTTTGTTCATGAAAAAGCACATGAATGGTTTGGAAATAATATCACAACAAAAGATATGGCAGACATGTGGGTGCATGAGGGTTTCGGTGATTACAGCCAGACTTTATTTACAGAATATTGGTATGGTAAAGAAGAAGGGAATGAATATAATGATGGCACCAGGAACAGAATTGTCAATGCATTTCCAATGATTGGAAAATATGGGCTCAATGATCAAATAGCTGCAAGAAATCAGGATATTTATCCCAAAGATTCTCAATTGCTCCATGCCATACGGCAATCCATAGATGATGATTCTGAATTCAGGTAAATATTACGGGAACTCTTCTGCCCACTAACTTTCAGGAAAACAATACCCAGCTGAAAATATATCCCATGAATCAATGGAACACCAGGTAGTCACTCCTGAGACGGCCACACAATTTATTAAATCATCAATTGAACAAATGTATTACCTCAACGTAAAATTGGTGCATCTCTAACTTTCTTATTAGAAATGGTAAGTTCATAAATAAAACCCCTGTTTATCCAAAGTTGTATCTATCATCCTAAGCCAAAAATAAAAATCAATTTTTTATACCCCTGTTGAATTCATTGTATGGGTAGTGCTCATTGTTGATCATTGATGAATACAGCTCATCATAAATTTCTACTGTCCAGACCTTCGCATAGTTTTGATCGCTTCATTGAAAGCAGGTTCTTTGGAGATATTTTAATGAAGGAATCCTGCAGATTAAATATTAGGTTTTAATATTGATAGATGTTACCTGGTATGGAAAATATTTTATCCGCATATGGCATTCAACCTGGTTCGGAGGTGGAAACATTCGGATGTGGTTTGATCAACGACACCTGGTTGGTGAAGGATAAAAGCGAACTATATATTTTACAAAAGATCAATGCGCATGTATTCAGGGAACCCGGACTAATTGCCATAAATATTGATGCCATCGCGTCCTACCTTCTCGATAAACATCCCGATTATTTTTTTGTTGCTCCCCTCCGGACGATTAAAGGTGTTAGCCTCTTTCACGTTCCTGAGGATGGTGCTTACCGCCTTTTTCCATTTGTAAAAGATTCGGTGTGTTATCAGATCGCAGAAACGCCTGATCTGGCATACGAAGCTGCCCGACAATTTGGAAAATTTACCAGTATGCTGGCCCGTTTTCCGGAAAAGACATTGCATCTAACCTTACCAGGCTTCCATGATTTACCACGAAGGTTCGAAGCATTTGACCAGGCCACCCAACAGGGTGATGACTTCCGCATCCGCCAGTCACAGGAAGAAATCATTTTCTTACGCTCGAAGGAACACCTAGTTACCTTATTCAGAGAATTCATTTCATCTCCTGATGTTTCCCTTCGTGTGACACACCATGATACCAAGATCAGTAATGTTCTGTTCAATAAAAAAAACGAAGGCATTTGCGTGATTGACCTCGATACCGTGATGCCTGGTCATTTTATTAGTGATGTCGGGGATATGTTCCGGACTTATCTTTCTGCGGTGAGTGAAGAAGAGCAGGACCTTTCCAAGGTCCGGGTCAGGGAAGCCTATTTTACAGCGATCATTAAAGGTTATTACGCAGAAATGTCCGGCGAGCTTACTCCATTTGAGACCGCACATTTTTTCGAGGCCGGCTTGTTCATGATCTATATGCAGGCTTTGCGTTTCCTTACGGATCACCTGCTTATGGACAGATATTATGGATCGGCTTATGAAGGGCATAATCTCCAGCGGGCCAGGAACCAGATCCAGCTGCTAAAAAGTTATTTGGACTATGCTTCTATTTTCAGGGATATCGTTGCAACTGTAACTGGTGCCAATAGTTCCCGGCCACTGCTGCCATGATTACGGAGTAGAAATATAGATTTAAATTTCCCGTTTTACCATTTGGGGGTTATCCTTCACCTGAATGTCTATAAAGTGTACCGCGTAAAATAAAATAGACTTCTTCTCAACTAACCTACATTCATGAAAATGATCAGTAAATTCTTTTTTCTCTTTACCATTTCCTGTTTGACCGTTCTGTCCACGAGTTCATCATGTAATAAAAAAAGCAATGCAGCCGCAACCCCTACCCCTGTGCCTCCCCTTCCTCCTGCTACTAGTGATATGGCTTTTTGGCTGACAGCCGCAGACCAGTCTGCTCTTTTACAAAAACAAAATATCCTTTTATCTTTTGGAACTCAGTCCAATGCTTTTCCCTTCATTGATGTTGACGATACACAGGTTTTTCAGACGGTTGACGGATTTGGATTCACTTTAACCAGTGGTAGCGCACAGCTGATCAATACCCTTCCTTCTGCCACGCGAACCGCTTTACTGATGGAATTATTCGGGAAGGACGACAATGCCATCGGTATCAGTTACCTGAGAATAAGTATCGGCGCCTCCGACCTCAGCGATCATGTGTATTCCTATGATGATTTGTCTGCAGGGCAAACAGATGAGCCACTTGCCAACTTTACTTTGGCGCCTGATATGGATCAGCTGATACGCTTATTAAAAGATATCACTGCTATTAATCCTGCTTTAAAGATCCTGGCTACACCCTGGTCTCCGCCTGTTTGGATGAAGGACAATGGAAGTTCTGTTGGAGGAAGCCTGTTGCCACAATATTATGGCACCTACGCCAGCTATTTTGTGAAGTATATCCAGCAGATGCAGGTACAGGGCCTTCCCATAGATGCTATCACCCCTCAGAATGAACCACTGCACCCTGGAAATAATCCAAGCATGTACATGACAGCAGCGCAGCAGGCCAACTTTATCAAAAACAATCTGGGACCTGCTTTTCAGGCAGCCGGCGTGAAAACAAAGATCATCGTATATGATCATAATGCAGACCGGCCCGATTATCCATTAAGCATTTTGAATGATGCGGCTGCCATCAATTTTATCAATGGATCCGCCTTTCACTTGTACGCTGGTGATATCAGTGCTTTATCCCAGGTTCACGATGCACATCCCGATAAGCAGGTATATTTTACCGAACAATACACAGCATCAAATGGGAACTTTGGAGGCGATCTTAAATGGCACCTTAAAAATATAGTGATTGGATCCATGCGTAACTGGAGCCGTGTGGCGTTGGAATGGAATCTGGCCAATGATGCATCTTTTGGTCCACATACGCCTGGCGGGTGCACCACCTGCAAGGGAGCAATTACTATCGGTTCTGGTATTACCCGAAATGTAGCGTATTACATTATAGCGCACGCATCCAAATTTGTTCCTGCGGGGTCAGTAAGGGTAAGTAGTAACAATAGCGGCTCGCTGCAAACGGTGGCTTTTAAAACTGGAAATGGAAACAAAGTGCTTATTGTTGAAAATGATGGAACTTCAGGAGCCACTTTCAACATCCGTTATCATAGCAGGTGGGTCACCGTTACCCTTGCTGCCGGAGGAGTTGGCACCTTTACCTGGTAATATTTATTCACCTGCTGTACCGGTTGAACCGACAGCATTCATACAGGAAATATGAAGAAATTATTTTGCGCTGCCTTTATGATGATGATTTTTTCTTACATGGGAAAAAAAGAAAAAGTGCACTTGTTGGCTGCTGCTGTCGATGATTCATCTGTGGAAGGGAAACAAGTTCTGGTGTATACCACTGCGGATACGGCTCATTACAGGTTGACGCTGACGGATACCCTTCATTTCAAAGAATTTGGTCAGCCCAGGGAAACACAGCCATGTGTTTTTGTAGATCCTACAAAATCCTACCAGACTTTTCTGGGTCTTGGGGGTGCACTGACAGATGCATCGGCCGAAACCTTTGCTAAAATGCCAAAAAACAAGCAACAGGAATTCCTAACCGCTTATTACGATCCGAAGAAAGGGATTGGTTATACACTTGCCAGAACTAATATACACAGCTGTGATTTTTCGAGTGATAGTTACACTTATGTCAACGATGAGGACAAGGAACTGAAGTCGTTCAACATAGAACACGACCGGCAATTCAAGATCCCATTCATCAAGCAAGTCATGGCAGCGGCCGGTGGCAAACTAACGCTTTTTGCAAGCCCCTGGAGTCCGCCGGCATGGATGAAGGACAATAACGACATGTTGCATGGGGGAAAATTGAAACCAGCCTTTTACCAGACATGGGCCAATTATTTCACCAAATTCATCAGGGCTTATGAAAAGGAGGGCATACCAGTGTGGGGGGTCACTATCCAAAATGAACCCATGGCCACTCAAACGTGGGAGTCCTGTGTTTTTACTGCAGAAGAGGAAAGAGACTTTTTAAAAAATAACCTGGGTCCTACTTTTAAAAAAAATGGACTTGGAAACAAAAAGATTATCGCATGGGACCACAACCGCGACCTGCTGTATCAAAGAGCAAGCACCATTTTGAATGATCCCCAGGCAGCTCAATACGCATGGGGCATTGGATTTCACTGGTATGAAGACTGGAGCGGTGCTGACCAGGTATTTGACAACCTGAAAAGAGTTTCAGAAAGTTTTCCGGGTAAAAACCTTCTATTTACGGAAGGATGTAATGGACCATTCAACAGGAGTAAAATATATGACTGGAAACTGGGTGAAAGGTATGGAAGGTCTATGATCAATGACTTTAACGACGGAACCGTGGGCTGGACAGACTGGAATGTTTTATTGGATGAAGAAGGGGGTCCCAACCACGTCAAAAACTTTTGTTTCGCTCCCCTCCATGCTGATACCAAAACAGGAGAACTGATATACACCAATGCATATTATTACATTGGACATTTCTCCAAGTTTATCCGGCCAGGTGCCAAAAGGATCACCAGTTCTGCCAGCAGAAGTCCTTTACTGACTACGGCATTCAGAAATCAGGATGGCAGCTACGCAGTTGTGGTGATGAACACTTCGGAGAAACCAATGCCATTTTATTTGTGGGTGAATGGAAAAGCAGCTGAAACAAAGGCGCTTCCCCATTCTATAATGACATTGGTATTTTGATTCTCCGGTTTACTTGAGCATGTTGCAAAGTGAGTTCAAAATAGAAGGTTCAGCTTCCACCCGGGTGCCTGACCAACTTATTTTCCGGTAATGATTTGGGATTTACATTTTATATATAGATTTGGGAAGGATTGCTGGAATGATTGCTTCTACACAAATCAATAAACTCATTGGCAGGATTAGTATTTATGATGATGCTGCCGCATACAAGGAACTCTTTTTAATTTATCATGGTAAACTGATTCATTTCTGCAAACTGATCACTGGGTCTTATGAATCAGCTGAAGAAGTAGTTTCAGATGTATTCCTGAACATCTGGAACAAAAGGTCTACCCTATCGCGAATAGAAAACTTTCACCTTTACATTTACATTGCTGCAAAAAACAGGTCCATCAATTATTTGCACAAATCAAGCAGGGAAAAAACATTTTC
>JANLYU010000450.1:0-15910 GCA_031365785.1 Flavisolibacter sp.
TACTAAGCCAAGAATATAGCGGTTCAATGTGCTACTGAGGATAACATTTTTATGCTCTTTCGGATGCATGGCTGCATAGAAGGATGATAGGGCAAGAGCTAATACGATGATCAAAGTCAGCCATTCCAGAATTTTAAATAATTTTTGTTGTTTCCTTACCCAGTCCATCGCTATCAGGGATAATCTTACATACACCATTTCAGCCGTTAAAGATCCCAGGGAAAATAAGATCGCTGGCTGTACCCCATCTGAAATCGAAATCTGCATGGCTGCAATATTCAATGTACCCAGAGGTAAAGAACCCAAAAAACTAATCAGCAGGCCAGTAAAAAAAACACGTGACAATTTTGGCATGAAATATTCTTATATCGAAAATATGGATTCATGGAGAATTAGATCAGGATTTCTGAATCTGATTTTTCGATCAGCTGATTATGTTTTTTAGCTGCGTTCATAAATCGCCAGCCTTTCATAGTGGGCCAGTAAGGAACTCCATTCCGGTGGTTATACCTAGATATTTCAAACAATACCTGCCAGTGCTTTAAAAATACTCGGTACGCCTCAAATAAGGTTTTCCCTGTATTGTATACATGATTGGGTTCTGCTCCACTGCCATTGAACTCAAGAATAGAAAAATTCTTACCTTTTTTAAGGTCTTCCACAGATTGGCATTTGATGTCGTACCGACCATAATAAAAGGAGGCATGGTGACTAATATGGTCAAATATTCTCAGCAAATCATCGTCTATAAAATGCTTGAGGCTGGTAAATTTGGCACCCCTGTTCAGGTTCGCGGCATAAGTAAGAATATATCTTTCTCCATTTTCAAGTACCCTGTCCAGATAGGCTTCATGCTTGATCTTCATTTCTTCCGGACGGTGTTTCGCTTTTGGATGGGAAAGGATCAGTTCCCACAAAGTGCTTTTACCATCACCAAATACATCCATCAGTTCTTTTTGGATGAACCCTGTGATCACACCTTTCTGGTGTTCTGGAAAGCGATAATAAAATACACTCACTTCAAGAGGATATTCAATCAGTTCCTGTATCAGGTAATCAACAGGATTTTTTTGATGATACAGTTTTAATTCATTTTCATGATCGATCTTCCGGAATAAAAGCCCTTTCATACCCACATCGGGCTTTACAATAAAGGGATATTTAAATCCATTGGACAAAACCTGTTTTTTTATTTCATTAAAATCTACGCCCTGGCTGATATAAATAGTTTTAGGATAAAACTCCCTCGGCAAAAGATCATACATTTCCTTTTTACCCTCTCCTTCCAGACCTCCGAAGGTGAGAGTTGGATTGGAAGAAGAGAAAAACCAAAAGGAGCCGGAGCGGATACAATACCAAATCCAAACCGGACTAATTAAAAAATAACGGAGCTTGAAAGGCCATAATTCCCAGTTGCCTACTTTTTCAAAAAAACTTTTGAAGGTCATTAAAGACAAATCTATTTATAAACTAATGAAATAATTACATTTGGTACCAACCTTCACCAGAACTCTCTGTTTTAATATTAATTAATTTCAGTTTTGGGGAGATAACAGGTGAAGTTTTTCTAAGCTTCCAGATAAAACATCTCGAGCGGAATAGAAAAACTTACCTGCCTGAGAATTTAGAATAGGTATGGTAAAAAAACCTGCATATCTACTGTTATTGGTAATTATTTTTGAATTAGGA
The DNA here is from genome assembly GCA_031365785.1 of Flavisolibacter sp. Classification (GTDB taxonomy): domain Bacteria; phylum Bacteroidota; class Bacteroidia; order Chitinophagales; family Chitinophagaceae; genus Flavisolibacter. Next base: position 1,690 of record JANLYU010000450.1, read on the forward strand.
TTGATATGGAAGTAAAGAAGATGGCCGAAATGGCAGCAAATGGCGAAGCGCCCGATATTCTTTTCTGGGTAGGTTGTGCAGGTAGTTTTGATCAGAGGGCTCAAAAAATAACCCGGGCATTTGCTACCATATTAAATAAAGTGGGTATCAATTTTGCAATCCTTGGAAAAGAGGAAATGTGTACGGGTGATCCGGCCAGAAGGGCCGGCAATGAATTTCTTTTTCAAATGATGGCGTATCAAAACATCCAAACCCTGAAGGGATATGGCATTAAAAAGATCGTCACTACCTGCCCGCACTGTTTCAATATTTTTAAAAATGAATATCCCGAACTGGGGGGTCAGTACGAAGTCATTCATCACACTACATTACTGCAACAATTAATTGATGAGGGCAAGATCCGGATGAAGGAAAAAGGTATATTCAAAGGGAAAAAGATCACTTATCACGATAGTTGTTATTTGGGAAGAGCCAATCAAATTTATGATGCACCCCGAAAGGTTCTGGAAGCACTGGATGCTGAATTGGTAGAAATGAAGCGGTGTAGAAAAAATGGGTTTTGTTGCGGAGCCGGAGGAGCGCAAATGTTTAAGGAAGAAGAGAAGGGCACTACAAGAGTAAACTGGGAACGTGCAGATGAAGCTATTGGTACCGGCGCACCTGTAATTGCAGCCGCGTGCCCTTTTTGTAATACTATGCTCACAGACGGAGTAAAGGCTGCTGAAAAAGAAGCGGATTTTCAGGTCATGGACGTGGCTGAGCTGGTTGTTGCCAGCATGGAATGAGTTGATGGAAAATCCGCCTTCAGTTACAAGTCACCAGATGGAACATACAGTCTGAAGATGACCCTACCCTATAGATATGCCAGCTAAAACTTTTCAAGCTGCTAACTTTGTGTTATGAAACTGGAATTTAAGCACCTGCTCCCTGAAAGTTTTTCTCCTTCCAGCCGTGTTTGGATATATCAAAGTAGCAGGATATTCTCCATGTCTGAAGCACTTGAAATTGAAATTGGGCTGAGGGATTTTTCTGCACAATGGAGATCACATGGGTCTGAACTGGAAGCCTATGCCAATTTATTTTTTGGACAGTTCGTTGTTTTAATGGCTGATGAAACAAAGGCAGGTGTTAGTGGATGCAGCACTGATGCTTCTGTTCACTTGATTAAAAAAATGGAGCAACAATTCCAGGTTGATTTCTTTGACCGAAATACACTTGCATTTGTAGTAAAAGATAAAGTTCAATTGCTTCCGCTTCCACAGCTGGCCTATGCATTTAAAAACAGCTTTATCCGTGAAGACACTTTATATTTCAACAATCTAGTGGCCACAAAAAATGATCTGGAAAACCGATGGATCATTCCTGTAAGGGATTCCTGGTTGTCCAGCAGGCTTCCCTTGAAAACTAACGGCCTTTGAAATAATAAATGAATGAAACCTTGAAAGGCATAGAAGGCAAATTAATTTTTTCTTTATTCCGCACCTGCACTGAGGTTGAAGGATATTCTCTATTAGTGATCATTAAAACTTCTATTGGCACCCTTCTCCTCATGTTCCCAGGTAAACCGACAACCTTCCGTACATTCCCACCATACCTTTACTGGTCATTCTATTGATCACTCATCCTGGCTTGTTGGCATATTGAGCCGGTATTCTAATAATGTCAATCTTTTCGATCAAACTATTGGCATCGATTACAGAAGTCCTGAAGCTGTTGAAGGTTTAACTCACCTTAAAATATGCCAACCTGTCACTTAAAGCTCCATTATGCCTATCTTTGCAGGCAATTTTCAAGTATGTTATTGGAAGTCACCAAAAGCCATGATGAAAGTAAACAAGGTGAAGCATTTGCGCCTTTGCTTGGTGACGTCATGCCTTATAAAAAGCATTTCTTCATTGAAAGTTATGGATGCGCCATGAATTTCAGTGACAGTGAAATTGTTGCCTCTATTCTATCCGGCGAAGGCTTTGGAGCTACCAGAAATCTTGAAGAGGCGGACCTGATTTTTTTAAATACCTGCTCCATCAGGGAAAAAGCGGAACTAACCGTTAGAAAGCGGTTAACAGAATTTAAAAAAATAAAAAGGAAAAAGCCTACGGTTTTAATTGGAATTTTAGGTTGCATGGCTGAACGGTTGAAAACCACACTATTAGAACAGGAAAAATTAGTAGATTTAGTGGTGGGTCCTGATGCTTACAGGGCATTGCCGCAATTGATTGTTGAAGCCGAATCCGGTCAAAAAGGTGTCAATGTATTATTAAGCCGGGAGGAAACTTATGCTGAAATTTCACCTGTCCGTTTGAACAGCAATGGCATTTCTGCTTTTGTAAGCATCATGCGCGGCTGTAATAATATGTGTTCTTTTTGCGTGGTGCCATTTACCCGTGGACGGGAACGCAGCAGAAGCCCCTTAAGCATTATTGAAGAATGCCAGAATCTCATAGAACTTGGTTATAAAGAAGTCACCTTATTAGGCCAGAATGTGGATAGTTATTATTGGGATGGCAGGGATGAGGGGTACCACGGACCTGTCACATTTGCCCTTTTACTTGAAAAAGTAGCCCGTATTTCTCCCGACCTGAGGGTAAGGTTTTCTACCTCACACCCAAAGGATATTACTGATGAGGTATTGCATACCATGGTGAGGTATGATAATATTTGCCGGTATATTCATTTACCTGTTCAAAGTGGGTCCACAAGAGTTCTTCAACTGATGAACCGCAATTATACCAGAGAATGGTATATGGGAAAAGTTAACAGGATCAGAGAACTGATACCAGATTGTGGCATCAGTTCAGACATCATAACAGGTTTTTGTACTGAAACGGAAGAAGATCACCAGCTTACCTTATCCTTGATGTCTTTTGCCCGCTATGACTTCAGTTATATGTTTTTTTACAGTGAAAGGCCTGGAACCCTGGCTCAAAAGAGATATATCGATGATGTTCCCCTATCCATCAAAAAGAAACGGCTCCAGGAAATTGTTATGCTTCAGGGTTCGTTGTCACATCAAAGCAATCTGCAGGATATTGGTAAAACATTCAAGATTTTGATTGAAGGCAATTCCCGCAAAAAAGAATACGAATGGATGGGCCGCAGTACGCATAATAAAGTAACAGTATTCCCCAAAATTGGGGGGGGGCTCACCGCAGGAGATTATGTCATGGTAAAAATTACCGGATGTACGCAGGCCACTTTACTGGGTGAAATGATACAGAACCTGGGTTACCATCAACCCATTTGAAACGATAGAAATGGATCAACAGAGTATTAAAAACAGATTTGGAATTATAGGCAACTCTCCCGCACTCAACTATGCTTTGCAAGTAGCCGTTCAGGTATCCAATACAGACCTCACGGTGTTGATAGCTGGAGAAAGTGGTGTTGGGAAAGAAGCATTTTCACAGATTATTCATACGCTTTCCGCCCGGAAACATAATCCATTTATTGCTGTGAATTGCGGAGCGATTCCTGAGGGCACGATAGATTCAGAACTTTTTGGCCATGAGAAGGGTTCATTTACCGGAGCAGTCGACAGCCGAAAAGGATATTTTGAAACTGTAAACGGGGGAACCATTTTTTTGGATGAAATAGGTGAAATGCCCCTTGGCACTCAGGCCCGACTGCTTCGCGTTTTGGAAAGTGGTGAATTCATCCGGGTGGGTTCCTCTAAAACGCAGAAAACCGATGTGCGTGTTATTGCAGCTACTAATAAAGATCTGTTGCAATTAGTGCAACACGGTAAATTCAGGGAGGATTTGTATTACCGATTGAATACTGTTCCTATCAGGGTGCCTGCTCTTCGAGACAGGAAAGAAGACATTCCTCTGCTATTTCGAAAATTTGTGGTGGATTTTGCCGACCGTTACAAAACTGCTCCTGTACAATTGGATGATGTTGCCAGGCAAAACGTGATGGATTATCCATTCCCTGGAAATATCAGGGAACTTAAAAATATAGCGGAACAGATCTCCGTGTTGTCTACAGATAAGATGGTTACGGCCAGAGACCTGGTCAGGTTTCTGCCCCAGCATTCTGCGAACCGCCTTCCTATCCTAGCTCACGCCAACGGCGTAGAAGGCCATGAATTTGCTAATGAGAGAGAGATTTTATACAAACTCTTTTTTGATATGAAAAGGGATGTAACTGAATTAAAGAAACTATTTTTTGAGGTCATGCAAAACCCTTCCATGGCAAGTCAGCACCCTTCTTTAATGAATGAAGTTAAACAATTGCAAACCCATGAAATGCAGGCTCCTGTTTTAGTATCTTCAAATGTTCCTTCCTCTCAACCCGTTGTGGTGCAGCACAACGATATACATGATCATGTTGAAGTGGAAGAAAGCCTCAATATCATGGACAAAGAAAAAGAACTGATCCTGAAAGCGCTGAAAAAACACAAGGGCAAGCGTAAAGATGCAGCATTGGATCTGGGCATCAGTGAAAGAACACTTTACCGTAAACTTAAAGAATACGACATCGATCAGTAATTCATGAAACCATTATTCGCCTTACCTTCTTTATTCCTTCTTATTTCTTTTACTTATTCCGTGTTGAATACAGGATGTTATTCTTTCAGGGAAGCCAGCACCATACCTGATAGTATCAAAACTGTCAAGATCAATTTTATTGAAAACCGGGCGCCTTATGTAAACCCCCAATTGAGCCCTTCTTTAACGGAAAGACTGAAGCAAAAGATCATTTCACAGACCAGGCTCCGGCAAACCAATAATGATGATGCGCATTATGATATCAGGGGTTATGTTACAGACTATTCTCCCAGCACTGTAGGCGTTACCTCAACTAATGGTAAGTCGCAAAGTTCCGCCAACAGACTCACTGTGAGCGTTCATATGATTTTAACCAACCAATTGAGCAATACTACCAAAGAGTTTGATGTAAGCCGACAACTTGATTTCAGTGCTAACCTGACTTTACAACAGGCAGAGGCCACACTACTGGATGAAATGATCCGTAACCTGACGGATGAAATTTTCAATCACATTTTTTCAGAATGGTAATGTAAATTGCTGCATGAGCGAACGTATTCATGGTCTGGCTCAGCAACTTTTTGGTAAATCCAGTATTGAGGAATGTGACTTACAGGAAATACAACACCTTGTAGACCGCTATCCTTATTTTGCCGCTGCTCAGTTTCTGTTATTGGAAAAGCTGAAACAGGAAGCTTCCCCCGATTACACCTCACAATTGCAAAAGGCGGTTTTATACTACCATAATCCACTTGAATTTGAATTTTTTATTTCTTCAGGTCAACTCTATTCTGATGTAGAACCTCTTTCCACTGATGAAGCGCTGGCACAGGCACTTCCCCAAATCTGGCAAGAGAACACCCCTTCATTAAATAATGATAATAGTGACCAAAACAGTATTCCTGCGATGGAAGAGGTAGCTGAAAATGACTCCGACCCTTATTGGGCGGTAACAAAGGAAACGATAAATGATAAAGAGGAACCCCTGCTTCATCAGGAAAAAATTCCTTTAAACCTGTTGGAAATGAAATTACTCCAAATAGAGCAACAGGAAAGTTCAGCTGAAACATTACGGAATGTTTCTCCTTTGGATCCAACTTTAGTCATGCCGGAGGAAAATGTGGCCGAACTTACATTTGAGCCTTTTCATACTGTGGATTATTTTGCTTCTCAGGGTATTAAGTTATCCCAGGATGAAGCTGGAAAGGATAAACTGGGTAAACAATTAAAAAGTTTTACCGATTGGCTCAAAACGATGAAAAGGTTACCCGTTGTCGATGAAAAGAAACTAGTGGAAACGTCTACGGAGAAAAAGGTTCAGGTTCTAGCAGAGGATTCAGTACATGGTTCAGACGTATATACGGAAGTCATGGCTGAAGTCTGGCTGAAGCAGGGAAATCCACAGAAAGCCATTGAGATTTATCATAAATTAAGTTTGCTTAATCCTTCCAGAATGGCTTACTTTGCGGCCAAAATTGATCATTTAAAAAGTTCTTGATGACCATCATTTTTATTATTCTGATTGCACTTGCCTGTATCATTCTTAGCCTGGTTGTTTTGGTGCAGAATCCAAAAGGCGGAGGGCTGGCAGGTAATGTGGCCGGCTTTAGCAACCAGTTTATGGGCGTAAAGCAAACAACAGATGTTTTGGAAAAGGGTACTTGGATATTTGCTGCAGTAATTGGAATGCTTTGCATCATGTCTACTGTGTTTATTCCGGGAAGCCGCCCCATTAGGACGCAGACCCCCATACAACGCTCAGCGCCTGTTAATCCTTCTCCCGCACCTGTAAAGTAAATCATTGACAATATTGTCTCTTCAGCCCGGGTTTCAAGCCCGGGCTTTTTTTATTATTTTAGATCACTTATGAAAAAACTATTAACATTTATACTGATCCTGTTTTTGGTAGCCTGTGCAATTGGAGTTTTTTTGGTCATTGGACCGGGCACCGGTTTTACTACACCAAAAAAAATTCTGTATATACGTACCACCAGTACTACCAGGCAGGCTGTATTGGACTCTATGAAGACCAATGAAATAGTAATGAGCCCCACGACCTTTGAGTTTGTAGCTACCAGGATGGATTACTGGAAAAACATCAAGCCAGGAAAATATGAAATTAAAAAGGGGAGCAGCATTTTAACTATTGTGCGGATGCTGCGAAATGGAAGGCAGGACGATGTGGATCTGGTAATTACTAAACTTAGAACCAAAGAAGACCTGGCCCGGCTGACCGGTAAAAAATTTGAAACCGATTCCTTCCATATGATGAGCTTTTTGAACAGTGCCGACTCGCTGATCAGATTCGAAGCGGAACCGGAAACAGCCATGTGGAACATTCTTCCGGATACCTATACCTTACTCTGGAGTTCTTCACCTTCAGATATTTACCAAAAATTGTATCATGCTTCCCTGGATTTTTGGACGGACGAAAGAATGGAAAAGGCTAAAACATTAGGCATCACGCCGCTTCAGGCGTACGTGCTGGCTTCTATAATTGAAGAAGAAACCACTAATGACGCTGAAAAAGACACTATAGCAAGCGTATACCTGAATCGTTTTAAAATCGGCATGCCTTTGCAAGCCGACCCTACCTTGAAATTTGCCGTAAAAGATTTTTCATTGAAAAAAATAGCTGGTGATATTCTTGAAGTGGAGTCACCATTCAATACCTACCGAAATAAAGGTTTTCCGCCTGCTCCTATCTGCACGCCCTCAAGAATCACTATTGACAAAGTCTTAAATCCGGCTACCACCGATTACCTGTATTTTGTAGCGAAACCTAAATTAGGCGGACATTTATTCAGTGCCTCTTATGCTGAACATCTCAAAAAAAGGGCAGACTATCTGGCTGCAGATAAGTTGAGGCAGGAAAAAGAAAAAAATACAAAGTGATGGGTTTCAGGGCTTACTTGAAAACAATTTTCGCCAGAACACTACCTGGCAAACATCTAATTTTAAGAAGTCAGAAAACCTATTTACCAGGTTTCAGGGATATTTCTCTCTATGAAGTATGGAATCCTTTCATGGAACAACTGAGAAGGACAAGTTTAACCGAAAGGGCCAGCGGTATCTCTTTCAATATTGTGATGGCGATCCCGCCTACGCTTATTTTTATTTTTACACTCATCCCCTATCTCCCCATATCAAAACAATTCATGAACCAGCTATTTTCACTCATCAGGGACATTGTACCTGGTGAAAAAAATAACTCGGTAATTATTCATTTTTTGAAAGATTTTATCAACCGCCCCCGCAATGGTCTACTTTCTTCAGGACTTTTACTGGCCATTTTATTTTCCAGTAATGCCATGATGGGCGTACTCCGTTCCTTTGATAAAAATTATAATGGTTTTCGAAAGAGAAAAGTGTTTCATAAAAGAAAGGTGGCGCTGCAACTCACGCTGATTACATTTTTGCTGATTTTTATATGCATTTTGCTGCTGGTAGCGCAAAGTGTGGTCCTGAAATGGATTGGCGTGGGCGACCTGACTATTAGATCCATTATTGATCGTGCTCGCTGGGGTATCATTATCCTGCTTACTTTCTATATTGTTTCATTTATTTACAGACATGGGCCAGCATTGCGCAAAAGGTGGCCCTTGGTAACACCCGGGGCTGTTTTTGCTACTACACTCATGGTTTTGGCCACCTGGCTGGTGTCGTATTGGGTCAACCATTTCAGCAACTATAATAAATTATACGGATCCATCAGTGCTATTTTTATATTGATGTCACTTATTTACGCCAATTCCATGGCAGTACTGATGGGATTTGAATTAAATGTGACATTAAACAATCTGCGACAGGATAAGTTGAAAGAAGAAACAACAGTCATTCAGAAAAAAAAACCAGCTTAAGAAAAAGGGCCATCTGTATTCAGTTATCGTGGTTCAACCAAGCAAGAAAATAGTAAAGCATAAAAAATTAACGGCATCGTATCCTGCAACCAGGAGCCCTGTTTTGTTACTGTTTATGGATCATAAGCTTGATTTCTTTTTCAAGCTGGACGGCGGTCAGTTGTTCTTCAAAAAAATGATAATAGCTGGTTTTATGATTGATAAAAAGGGTAGCCGGAAGAGCACCTGACCAATTTTTATTCACTACAGGACAATATTTCTTTGCATCAGTTTCGTCGAGGAACTTTACCGGATACCTGAAATTGTGTTGAACTGTAAAAGTCTGAATTTTCTTCGGAAAATTTTCTGATGGGTCTACACTGACAAAAATCAGTTTGACACCCGCACTTTCATATTTTTTAACCAGCTGCTGGAAGTAGGGAACTTCATCCAGACAGGGAAGACAAAAAGTAGCCCAGAAATTAATCACTGTAGGCTTATCTGCATTTTTAACGGCAGATTTCAAATCCGTTAATGTCCACTTCTGAATGTCCTGCGCTTCTGCCCTGGAGAAGATAAACAGGAAAAGAAAAATGATACTGTGTATTGTCCATTTCATGATGATGTGCCCCATTGTTTACTTAATACTTTGAATTCTTGATCCGATAACTTTGGCTGATCATAATGTCCGGCTAGTTGCTTTTGTCTGAACGCTTCATATAAAGTTACAGCACAAGCTACACTGATGTTCAAGGACCTGATCATTCCCACCTGTGGGATAATGAAATTACCATCGCTCAGCGCTCTGATCCCCTCACTTACGCCATCGTGTTCATTACCAAATACGAAGGCGGTGGACAAAGAAAGGTCGAGTTGGTATAAACTTACCGCATTCCCTGACAAATGTGTGGTTAATACAGATACATATTTTTTTCGCAACTCAATAAAACATTCCTGTTCATTGTCAAACTGGCGTATAGTAAGCCATTTGTAAGCGCTGCTGCTACTCCTTGCGCCCCATTTAGTATGTCGGGGAATTTTTGTATTGAGCACATATATTTCCTGTACACCCACCGCATCACAACTACGCATGACAGCGGAAATATTATGCATGTCAGAAACGTTTTCTAAAACGATGGCAATATCGCTTTGTCTTTTTGAAAGCACCGCTTCTATTCTTTTCATACGTTCCTCTGTCATAATGGAGGCAAACTAAATCAATCGTTTAAATGTTGGCAATATCAGTTATTTTTATTGTCTGGAAAGATAGCTGTCACGGCTTGAAAGCAATGTGCGGGACGTAGCGCAGCCCGGTAGCGCACTAGCATGGGGTGCTAGGGGTCGCAAGTTCGAATCTTGTCGTCCCGACAAATAATCAGCCTTCCAACTGGAAGGTTTTTTTATTGTTTAGATATAAGGTGTAAAGTCACTAATTAAGAACAATGCATGAATGTAAATTAGTAATATAGAAGTTAATGAGTACAGGTTTGAACGGATCATGACTACATCATCCTCATCGACGACTTTGTAGAGATTGCGCGTGTTTTGATCAACTATTCAACGGCATATATACAAAACGCGTTCCTGAAGCGGTATATTTTTAATCATCCTTGTATTTTCGGAGGAACAATTATAAAGATCAATTAGGATGTCTTTGCCATTACGGATATCAGAACAATACAATTGGTAAATTAAGTACAACAGGCCATGTTGTTTTGTATAGGTGGGCATTTTACAGAGCCGTAACTGCAAAAAACACAGCAATCTCCTTGTAATGGCTTTACTATTTTTTCGCAATGGGTACATTTATAAAAGTATTGACAAGCATCAACAGGCATCGTTTCTACTTTTTGAAAACTGCATGCTGGACAAGAAATGGTAGATTGTAAAATCAATGTTTTTTCCATGGTTTATATTTTTTATCGCAGCACATAATAGCTTCTTCGTTAATGGTGGAAGTTGGATGTACATCTATACTTCCCTACAAGTTTTTACCAGACATTAGCCCATCTGGCTATTTGTCAAGCCATCACTATTTGACCTGAGTACTGCGGGTATTTTTTAATTTGGGATTATTGTATTCAACTACCTCATAAGATGTAATCTGGTAGCCTGTTTTTTGAATGGCTGCTTCAATGTCTTTAAGGGAAGTTTTTGAAGGATCAAAAATAACCTGGGTGGTGGCTTTCAAATAGGATGTTTGATAAGCCAGGATCCCGCCCACCTTCGACAATTCTTGATTGACTTCCAATTCACATCCAGCGCAACTCATTCCGTGAATGGCAAAATTTACGTGTTGTTGATTTGCCACTATTTCGTTTTTTATGGACTGACCTTTTGATTCCGGATAAAATTTATGCGCATACATAGGGAAAGACATCATGACGAGAGAAAGCAGCGTTACCCCCAGTAAAAATTTTTTTGTTTGAAAGAATGAAACTTTAGTTTTTTCACAAGTACAATCCACATCGCTTGTGGAGGCAGGAAGGAGTTTCCTGTACCAGGCGTAAGAAAAAATTGCTATTGTTAGCCCTACCAAATAGGGTCTTGCAGGTTCAATCCGTGAAAAATGAACAACGGCACTGCTGCTTCCTGCCACTAAAGCCATAACAGGTGTAAGGCAACATAGTGAAGCAGCCACAGCAGAGAATATCCCAGCTCCTGTGAACATTCCAGGTGTCTTAATAGAGGTCATGCTATTTCCATTTTTTGAAGCGACAGACTAAGTTGTTTGAAGAAAGGTTTTAAAATATGAACATGATCTGGTAATAATGAATAATAAACCGTCTGCTTGTCTTTTCTAGATTTGACCATGTTGCCATCTTTTAATTTTCTAAGGTGCTGTGAGATTGCCGGAATCGTCATGGATAAAATATCTGCAAGGTCGCAGGGGCATAATGCTTTTTCAGCATCCAACAAAAACAGGATCTGTAGCCTTACTTCGTTTCCAGTCAATGAAAGTATCCGAGCGAGGGTTGTGACAGATTTACGGGCTGTCTTTAATTTGTCCTTACAATCTGTAATCTGTATGGGGTCTGCGAAAAGTCTAATGCAAGTAAGTGTGCTCACGATGTAAAAATAAGATATACTTATTTAAGCAATTACTTAATTAAAACAAATAATGAGAGTTCAATAATTTTGGAATATCTATTAAACTGGTGAAAGAATACATAACAAAGCCGCTTCAAAAGATTGAAGAGGCTACTCAATTTTATTCTGGCATCCCCCGAAGGGAATCCATTAAATAAACAGGACGCAGAAGGTAACAATCACGGCAAGAATTGCCGTTACGATCAGGGTTTCCTGAACCTGCTCATTGGCCTGTGCATTGCTGAATAAAGAAGAAATTTTTTTCATAACAAAGTTTTAAAAGGGGTAAATAACTTTAATTGCGCGATTGATTCTTAGATAAATAAGATAGAAACCGTACAAATAATTGAGAAGATGACAGCAACGATCAGTGATTCCTGAACTTGCTCATTTTGAGTGTTTAATAAGGTAGTGATCTTTTTCATATCCAAAGTTTTAAAAGGGTTTACGAACTTTTTTCAGGTCAGTTCTGTGAAATTACTAGCGATTCTTAGCACAAGGTATAGGTGGATTCGCTTAAATGCAAGACGTAGAAGCACCCGTTGGGAAACAAATTTCCCTAGAGATTGAAAATCATTGAGATATACATAGCATTAGGGGAAAAAAAATTGTAGGGGCACACAAAAAGCCACTAAAAAAGTGGCTTTTTAATTCTTTGGTAGAGGTAGAATCGGTTCAGCAGGCTGGGTATCTATAGTAGAATCCCAGCTTTGAATTCTTGGTTTTTCTTTCGGTTATAGTTGGTTTTTCTTGAATACTGGATTACCCTTTTAGTTTTTCTTTAGAAATGGACCTTGTTCGCTAGTAATACTTTGGATAGAATCAGATTTTTCAGAGATACTGGATGCCCTTTTACTGATACAAAGATGCACCCTGATACCCGCCTTTGAAAACCACTTTCGACCAACGATCACTGATTTTCGACAAATGGAGATTTTCCCAATATGCCCTAACAGAAAGGGACGGCCCCTAGGTCCCATCAAGTTTACCTTCCATGAACACTAATAATCGTAGATTTATAAACAATTGAACCTGATCCACTGGCAGATTGTTAATGCATTATATGACTCATTTTAGTATCAAAGACCTCTCCGATTTTTCAGGCATAAAGCCTCATACCATAAGGATCTGGGAACAAAGATTCACCTTTTTAAAACCTAAGAGGAATGAAACCCTCAGGCGGCTATATAATCCTGAAGAACTCAATGTTTTACTGGAAGTCAGTCTGTTGAACCAAAGTGGTTACAAGGTGTCCAGAATAGCCAGGATGAGTGATGAAGAGAAATTTGGGCTAGTGGAATCTTTGGACCTATCACAGCAACAGCAACGGCATGTTCACGACCTGATCATTAGTATGGCTGAAATGGATAGCAATCGATTTGAACAAGTTATGGATACCTGTATCCTTTATTATGGAATCCATATCACCCTTCAAAAAGTGATCATGCCATTCTGCGAGCGGGTTGGACTATTCCAAAAAATGGACAATCGTAACTTTATAGAGAATGTGTTATTGATTAAGGAAATTGTAAAAAATAAGTTCCATTTTGGAATTGAAAAGGCGCGTCCTGATAAAAAAGAAGATACACTTGTATTGTTATTCCTTCCCCAGGGAGAACACCAGGAACTTTTGCTTTTGTACCTGCAATACTTGTATAAAATGGAAGGTCTAAAAACCCTTTACCTGGGAAAGCAGGTAACGATAGAAAATCTGGAACGAATTTGTCTTCTCATGAAACCGGGCTATGTGGTGACACAATTGATGGAAAAAAATGTAAGAAATGACCTTTCCCGATTGGTAACGAAATTCAATGATATCCTGAACCCCACCAAGTTGATCACTCTTGGAAATCCCATTCCAGTTCGGGAATCAGATTCCTACTTCCCTGTAAAAGATGCCGGGCAGGCACTGGAACTGGTTCAAAAGTTTTCTGCTGAAAAAGATATCAGGAAAAAGCTGGTTCAGTAATAGTCTTCACCCTTTCTGCCAAACCTTTCATAACAGACTTCGAAAAAAGGGTGAGTAATTCCTGGTCCTCGCTGGAAAATGCTCTTGGCTTTTTATCCAGCACACAAACCGTACCCACAACATACCCATCTTCTGTTATAATTGGTGCCCCTGCATAGAAACGAAGCCCATATTCTCCTGCTACCAGAGGATTAGATAATAAACAGGGCTGCTGTAAAGCATCCGGAATAATGGTAGGTTCTTTTGATAAGATGGCCAGGGAGCAAATGCTTATGCCTCTTGAAACATTTCGAACATCAGACATGCCTACATTTGATTTGAAAAAAACCCTTTCCTTGTCCACCAGAGAAATTAATGCAACGGGCATGTCAAAACAACGTGCTACTATTTGTACCAGGTTATCAAAAAAAAGTTCAGGACCACTATCAAGGATTTGCAATTTTTTTAAAGCATTCAAACGAAATGCGTCGTTATCAGGAATAATACTGATTCCAAAACTGTTATGCATGATCCAACTTTTGAGTAAGTTACTATTTAGGAAAATAATAAACCAAATAAACTCATTTTGTTTAACTTCTAGGAAGAGAATCAGTTCGGAAATACTGTGTATTCAGGAAGGTTTAATATTGCCCAGTCATGAAGAAAGGAAAAAATATCCGATTGATGGCCTTAAGCGTTCTGGTTATCGCCTTGTATTTTATCCTGCCACGCAATAAGGAATGGATAACTGAAAAGATAGTTCCTTACTGGAATGACTTCTGGACCCAGCATACACACCTCGATATAGAAACAAGAAGGGTAGAGCGGTATAAATCCCCCTATGTGCAGTCCAA
>JANLYU010000032.1:0-12682 GCA_031365785.1 Flavisolibacter sp.
CGGAAAGGTGCCTAATACAATTAGGATAAGAAGAAGAAGTCTCAAGTTGAATATTATGCGGCAAGTTAATAAAACAGGAATAAGTGTTCAGCACTGAAACATCTGCACCTTCGGAAGGCTTTCATTCAACTTACAATTATAAATAGAATTCATTTCCTGCTGTAATTGGGCGCTTCTCTTGTGATCTCTACATCATGTGCGTGGCTTTCGCGCATTCCGGCATTAGTAATCTTAACAAATGTAGACTGTTGTAAAGCTGAAATATCTTTCGCACCGCAATAACCCATGCCTGCACGCAGACCACCTACATACTGGTACACGATTTCCTGAACCATTCCCTTATAGGCAACCCGTCCTTCAATTCCTTCCGGTACATATTTTTTAATGTCTGATTCAGGTTCCTGGAAATAGCGGTCACTGCTGCCAACAGACATGGCGCCGAGAGAACCCATGCCACGGTATTCTTTGAATTTTCTTCCTTCATAGATGATCGTATCACCCGGACTTTCCTCAGTACCCGCGAAAATACTACCCATCATTACGCACTCGGCACCAGCTGCCAGTGCCTTTACCATATCGCCGGTATACCTGATACCACCATCGGCTATGAGAGGAATATTTCTTTTTTCCAGTGCCACTCTAGCCTGCATAATGGCGGTTAACTGTGGAACCCCGGCACCTGCTACGATGCGCGTGGTGCAAATGGAACCTGGGCCTATTCCCACTTTCACTGCATCAGCACCTGCATCTGCCAGTGCTTCCGCTCCTTGTTTAGTGGCTACGTTGCCAGCGATGACATTGATGTGCCTGAAATTCTTTTTTACATTTTTCAGTGCATCGATGATGCCTTTGGAATGTCCATGAGCGCTGTCCAGGCAAATTACATCAACGCCTACCTGTTGCAAAGCCGCTACCCTGTCGAGCAGGTCGATAGTAACACCTACGGCTGCTCCTACAAGTAAACGTCCCAATGAATCTTTCACCGCGACCGGATAGGAAGTCACTTTAAGTATATCACGGTAGGTGATCAGTCCTATCAGTATTCCTGCTTTATTGACAACAGGTAATTTTTCCACTTTTGTTTGTCTTAAAATTCTCTCCGCACCTTTCAGGTCTGTACCTTCTGGGGCAATGATCAGGTTTTCTTTTGTCATTACTTCACTCACCTTCCGCTTCATGTCTTCTTCAAACCTCAGGTCTCTATTAGTTAAGATGCCGGCCAGTTTTCCATCACCATCTACAATGGGAATGCCACCAATTTTATTATCACGCATCAGGCGCAGGGCATCGCCGATGGTGGCGCTCACGGTAAGTGTAATGGGGTCAATGATCATTCCGCTCTCACTTCGTTTCACTTTTCGAACCTGGTCGGCCTGCTTTTCTAAAGACATGTTTTTGTGAAGAATGCCTATACCTCCTTCCCTTGCTAGAGCAATGGCCAGTGATGCTTCAGTAACGGTATCCATGGCGGCAGAAAGCATGGGAACATGTAGCGTAATATCTTTTGTAAGTTTTGTTTTGATATCAACATCCCGGGGAAGGATTTCTGAAAAAGCGGGAACAAGAAGAACATCATCGAACGTTAATCCCTCAATTAAATTCTTTGCAGGGTTATTGTTTGTTGCCATGTGCAAAGATAGTACATGGAAGTATTATTATGGATGGGCCATTTAATTCCGGCACAGGTGCAGATTACCCGATTTCCTGATCTCGGATCACCGTCATTAATACTGCCTGAACGCAAATAAAAGGTTGAATGAGTGTCATGGTTCAGGAAGCCTATTATAGGGCACAACTATATATGATATTTCCTGTGGTAGTTCAGCTAGGTAGGCCCAATTATAATCCCTTTGTCACACTTATTTTTAGATGGAATGCTATTATAAAAAAGGTGAATGAATTGTGAAGGAATTCCTTTAACGAATGTTTACATAAAGACATATAAACTTTAATCAACTATATCCTTCTTAATACGTAGATATCCATGAATGAACAATAAATATGAATAAAACTTGTGGCGAATTTCAGAAGGTGCAGAAAAATCTAAATTCATGACCAGACTTTCTAAGGTTCCTGCTCCAAACCAGGGCACCATGTAACCACACTATAAATAATTACTTATGAAGACTAAAAGGCCCCGTTGAAAGACGGGGCTCCTGTTTTTAGTGATGTGAGATCCAATTATCAACGAGTCATCGCTTTTGAATCACCTGAGCCATGGTTTTGCCAATGTCTGCTGGGCTTTGAACCACATGTATTCCACATTCTTCCATGATCTTCATTTTGGCGGCAGCTGTATCTTCCGTTCCACCCACAATCGCACCCGCGTGACCCATTCTCCTTCCAGGCGGAGCAGTTTGCCCTGCAATAAAACCAACTACTGGTTTTTTATTACCTGACTCCCGGATCCAGCGCGCTGCTTCGGCTTCCATACCACCCCCGATCTCACCAATCATAACGATGGCGTCAGTGGCAGGATCATTCATAAAGAGTTCAACGGCTTCCTTGGTGGTGGTACCGATGATGGGATCTCCACCAATGCCTACAGCTGTTGAAATTCCAAGGCCGGCTTTAGCCACCTGGTCAGCAGCCTCATAGGTTAGCGTTCCTGATTTTGAAACAATGCCAATGCGGCCTTTAATAAAAACAAAACCAGGCATAATGCCCACCTTGCATTCATCGGCAGTAATGACACCTGGGCAATTAGGACCTATTAATCTTGTTTTTTTGCCTCGTATGAAATTTTTCACTTTCACCATATCCTGAACCGGAATACCTTCTGTAATGCATACAATTAATTCGACACCCGCGTCCGCCGATTCTAGAATCGCATCTGCGGCAAAGGCAGGGGGAACGAATATGATGGAAACGTTAGCACCTGCCTGCTTCACGCAATCAGCAACAGTATTAAACACCCTCCTGTCAAGATGGGAGGTGCCCCCTTTACCCGGCGTGACGCCACCCACTACATTGGTTCCATATTCAATCATCTGCGAGGCATGAAAGGTACCTTCAGTGCCCGTAAAACCCTGTACTAAAATCTTGGAATTCTTATTGACAAGAATACTCATATTGTTTTTTAAAAGTTGTGCAAAAGTAAGGAATTAGGGCAGGAGCACCACTGAATTTGTGTTGTCGTTAGGCCATGCAAAGTGATACGAATCAATCAGAAAAAATAACAAGTCACACAAAAATTGCCTTGATCTTTTGCTGCAAAGTCTATGGCAAACATAGAACTAGAGATCGATTTATAAATATGATGAGTCCGGATGTTATGGATCAGATGGCGGTACCAGAACCTCTGAATCTTCCTGGGTCAACTGATCCATATCCCTTTCATTGGCAATCTTACCCGTTTCTTCCAGCTGGCGCATGTCCTTGGCATCTTTCAGAAATTCAGATGCGAAGATGAAATCATTCAAACGGTCATTCTTGCTGAATATGATTTCTTTGTTGTTCCCTTCCCATTCTTTTTCACCCTGGTACATATAAATGATATGATCACCAATTTCCATAACACTATTCATATCGTGCGTATTGATCACCGTCGTAATATTATATTCTACGGTAATTTCTTTGATCAGGTGATCAATCAGGCCCGAAGTCTGCGGATCAAGTCCGGAATTGGGCTCGTCGACAAAAAGGTATTTGGGATTGAGCACAATAGCTCTGGCAATGCCCACACGTTTCATCATACCTCCACTCAGTTCTGCAGGGAATTTTTTATTGGCATCATGAAGGTTCACTCTCTCCAGCACTTCATTTACTCTTTCCATTTTCTTCTTTCTTGTTTCATGGGTAAACATGTCGAGAGGGAAGATAATATTTTCTTCCACCGTCATACTGCTGAACAAAGCAGAGCCCTGGAAGAGCATGCCTATTTGTTTGCGGATCTCTTTTCTCTGGTCCGTATTCATCCTGGTGAAATTCTGTGTATCATACAAAATGTCGCCAGCGTCCGGTCTGAAGAGCCCTACCAGGCATTTCATAAAAACTGTTTTGCCACTGCCACTGGAACCTATAATTAGATTGCACTTTCCGGGTTCCATGATTACGCTCACCCCACTCAAAACGGTTTTATCTGCAAATCCTTTCCTGAGGTCTTTTACTTCAATCATATTCTAAATTTCGTAACACTCGCCAAATAAACAAAAACTGATAACATCCACAATAAAAGCAAAACTTCCTTTACATAAAAAAGAATGTTTGAATGCTTCCCCCTGTACAATATTTCGTACCATGAAACAGGAAGCATATATCTTTTGAGCTTTTCGCTGGAGGCGTATACTTTTTTATTATCGATACGGTAATAATAATACAAGGGTTCTGATTGCCCGTAATAATTTACTATAAAAGCGGTTTCCGGGTTGATATATTTTTCTTTCATCCCTTCAGGTGAGACCTGCCATGCTTTCAGCGTTTCTCTTTTTTGAAGGGCGTCTCGAAAAGATGGAAGATCAAGGTCATCATCTTTGCGGCTACTAACCAGTAAAAGGTTATGGGTTACATCTACCATAACCCATTGTCCGGTTGCGCCAATATAACATTCATTCAATACGTGGCGGTCGGTAGGATGCATGATTTCAATGATGCGGTTAGGAATACCCTGCGACCAGCAGAACCAGGAAAACAACTGGGCAAAATTACCACACCATAGGTGAAAAGAATCGGAGGTGCAAAGTATCCGGTATTGCTGGAATGGTGAAGCGGTGAGCAAATCAACAGAAGGAGTTCCAGCCTGATGAATAAATCTTTTATAAATAAAACTACCGAGTGTCAGGATCTTTTGGCGGGTAGTTGCGGGCTGGCTTCCAACAATGGAATCGGAAATTACTTGGGCCTGCCGTAATTCTGAGGGCGGGTAGTCATTTACATATAGTTTCCATTGGTTAACGCATTGCGCGGTACATGGTTGATACAGTGCTGAATAATCTGCATAAGGCTGGTATGTAAAATGTCGATGAAAAATAAATACAATAAGGTTGAGAAACGTCAGGATTATGACTGCTACTTTGATCGAGACTTTTCTTACCATGTTACAAAAGAATGGCAGCTAGGATGTAGTCGGCAAAAAGGATGGCTACACAGCTCACCACAACAGATCGGGTACTGGCCCGGCCGATCTCGAGGGCACCACCTTTAACATGATAACCATAATAGGCCGGGATGCTGGACAACAAAAAAGCAAAAGTATAGGCCTTGGCCATGGCAAAAAATACATTGTAAGGGGTGAAATTAGTTAACAAACCCTTGTGGTATTCAGTGGAAGAAAGTATGCCTGAGAAAGAACCGGCCAGCTGCCCACCCCAAATGCCCAGCATGGCTGCAATGATGATGAGCATTGGTATTACAATAAGTGAAGCGACTACTTTTGGAAGAACGAGGTAGGCCTTGGTATTGATGCCCATGATCTCCAGTGCATCAATTTGTTCCGAAACGCGCATATTACCTAATTCACCTGCAATCTTACTTCCGATTACCCCGGCCAGAACAATTGAAACCAGCGTAGGTGCAAATTCCAGGATCACGGTATCCCTCACCACCTGTGCAATGGTATACTTTGGTATAAAAGCGCTGGTGAGCTGGTAAGCTGTTTGCACGGTGGAAACTGCACCCATGAAAAATGAAATGATGACGACGATACCCAATGATCCAATTCCAATCTCGGAGCACTGGTGCATGAATTCTTTCCAATACATTTTCAGATTTTCAGGCCTGGAGAACATGCCTTTGATCATTAGTAAATACTTGCCTATTTCTGTAAAAAAGGTCATAGCAATAGTTAGTGGCGAATAAGATTTAAAAATATATTTTCTTTAAAGATCAGCCTATTAATTTCTAACAGCATGTACCAGGCAGGTTTTATCTAACGCCCCAAAAAATCGTTTGGCAAAGGCCTTGTTACACTTCCTCCTTCTTTCTTTTAAGTCTTTTCCACCAAGGCGATTGGTTCACTTCTTCCTGAGCCGATGCCTGGCTTTTTATCTGTGCATCAATTACAGCAATGGTGGCCATATTCACGATGTTGCGTACGGAACTACCCAGCTGCAAAATATGTACAGGTTTTTTTAAACCAAGCAGGATCGGGCCGATGGCATCCGCTGCTTCCAACTCCTTCAACAGATTGTAAGCAATATTTCCTGAAGCAAGGTTCGGAAATATCAGCGTGTTCACATCTTTATCAACCAGTTCGCTAAAAGGATAATTTTCTTTTAGCAATTCATTATTAAAAGCAACACTGGCCTGCATTTCTCCATCCACAATCAGGTCCGGCATCTGTGCTTTCACCAAATTTCTCGCTTCCGCTACAAGATGGGCTTCCGGTGAATTGCTGCTTCCAAAAGTTGAATAGCTCAGCATAGCAATCCGGGGGATGATGTTGAAATGTCGTACTTCTTTAGCTACGAGCAAGGTAATCTCTGCCAGTTCCTGTGAAGTGGGATGAAAGTTTACAGTTGTATCGGCCAGGAAAAGGGGTCCTTTTTTTGTTAGCATGAGGTACATGCCGGCAATTCTGTTGGTGCCTTCTTCCATTCCGATGCAGTGAATGGCAGGCCTGATGGTATCGGGATAATTTTTTGAGAGTCCTGAAATCATGGCATCGGCATCTCCAGTCTCCACCATCATGCATCCAAAATAGTTGCGGTCTTTCATGACCTTTTTAGATTCATAGGAATTAAAACCTTTTCGATTTCTTTTTTTAAAAAACAGGTCGCCGTAATAATTTCTTTTGTCTTCCTGTGCATCGCTTCGTGGATCAAATATGGGTAGCCCTTCCAGATCAATACCATTGGAATGGGCTATTTTCCTGATCTTATTCTCGTCGCCCAACAAAATGGGATACCCAATCTGTTCATCAATTACAATCTGGGCAGCTTTCAGAATTTTTACATTATCCGCTTCAGCAAATACAATGCGCCTTGGATCCTGCCTGGCCTTGCTTCCCAGAATACGCATCACCTGGTTGTCAAGCCCAAGTCTTTTATTAAGGTCATTGATATATCCTTCCCAGTCAGTAATCGGTTTTTGGGATACACCGCTTTCTATGGCTGCTTTTGCCACTGCGGGAGCTACGGTGGAAAGCAGGCGGGGGTCAAGTGGTTTTGGAATAATATACTCCGGTCCAAAGGTGATGGTTTTGGCATTATAGGCAAGGTTCACAATATCCGGTACAGGAGATTGTGCCAGTGCCGCCAAAGCCTTCACAGCAGCCATTTTCATGGCTTCATTAATTTGGGTAGCGCGAACATCAAGGGCGCCCCGGAAAATATAGGGGAAGCCCAGGACATTGTTCACCTGGTTAGGAAAATCACTTCTTCCAGTTGCAAGGATCAGGTCACTCCTGACGGCATTGGCATCTGCCCATGGAATTTCAGGGTCAGGATTGGCCATGGCAAAGACTATTGGGTTTTTGCCCATACTTTTTACCATTTCAGATGTCACTACATTGCCTACACTCAAACCAATGAAAACATCAGCTCCCTTCATGGCTTTATCAAGCGTGAAGTCTGGCCTGGCATTGGCATATTTAATTTTAAATTCTTCCAAGTCAGTTCTTTCGCGGTGCAAAGGACCGATCACATCGAACACGAAAAAATTTTCAGGTTTGGCGCCGAGCGAAACATATAATTCAATACAGGCCATAGCCGCCGCTCCCGCACCATTTACTACAAACTGAACCTTTTCAATTTTCTTTTTCTGGATCTGCAAGGCATTCAACAGTGCGGCTGCGCTGATGATGGCAGTACCATGCTGATCGTCGTGCATGACCGGGATAGCAAGTTGTTCCCGAAGGGCTTTTTCGATTACAAAACATTCAGGTGCCTTGATATCCTCCAGGTTAATACCTCCAAAGGTGGGTTCTAATGCTTTTACGATCTGAACAAATTTCTCGGGATCTGTTTCATTGATCTCTATGTCAAATACATCAATGTCCGCGAATATTTTGAATAAAACACCTTTGCCTTCCATCACTGGTTTGCTGGCTTCAGGTCCGATATTGCCAAGACCCAGCACCGCGGTGCCATTGCTGATCACGGCTACCAGGTTGCCTTTAGCGGTATAGAGATACACATTTTCCTTATTGGCGGCGATCTCTTTGCAGGGTTCTGCCACTCCGGGAGAATAAGCGAGGGAAAGGTCTCTTTGAGTTTTTGCTTCCTTCGTGGGAACAACTTCAATTTTGCCTGGCCTGCCTTTAGAGTGATATTCCAATGCCTGTTGCCTGCGTAATTCTTTCTGCATTTGTTTGGCCCTGGGTTCTAGCTCTTTCATAATTTCCTTTTCAATCCTGGTAACAGCATGAACTGCGAAGATGAACATGCAGCTGCAAAATACAACTTTAATAAAGTTGTGGACAGGCTTCTGAAAACAGCGCGACAATCCGGAAGGCACTCAATAGGAGCGGTGTTTTCAACCAATTACATGGCAGATGTTTTAAATAAAAAAGCTGCGGACGTAAAGGCCTGAGTCAGCGACCACACAAACAGGTGAATCAAAAACAAAAGCTACAGGCAGAATGACGTTTCGAATACTACGAAAAAAATTTCCTTTGATCGTTTTTCAGAAATGTAAATTCTTCTTCTATGGTCAATCATTCAAAAAATAGGCATTAGTAGTTGAATCAACAAGACCATGGGCCTGATAGGTTATTTTCTCCTATTCCTACTTTCAGGGAATCGAGGTACCAGCATGTGTACCCATCCACGCCATAATTCCCATCCCGGTTTCAATAGCATCTTCATCAATATTAAACAAAGGAGTGTGCACCCCGGCGGTGATCCCTTTACTTTTATTTGCCGTACCCAAACGGAAAAAACAACCAGGAATTTTTTGCGAATAATATCCAAAATCCTCAGCGCCCATTCTGATTTCTGTTTCTTCTACTTGTTCAGCACCCATAAATTGCTGAGCAAGGCTTTTTGCTTCTACGTGTAAGGCTTCATGATTATATACCGTTGGATAGCCCACATCAATAAGCAGGTCGATTTCTGCGCCCATGGAATGAACCAGTTCTGTGGATAATTTTCTGATAATGTCATGGGCTTTGTAGCGCCATTCTTCATCCATGGCCCTGAAAGTTCCCATCAGTTTGACCTCTGAAGGAATGACATTGGTGGTATGTCCTCCCTGAAAAGCTGTAATGGAAAGCACAGAAGGTTTCAAAGGGTTGTTGTTCCGGCTGATAACTTGTTGTAAGGCAACAATCAGGTGCGAAGCCACCAAAATTGTATCTGCGGTGTATTGAGGCGCAGCCGCATGACCACCTTTACTTTTGATGGTGATATAAATCTCATCGGCGCTGGCCATCACTTTGCCGGCTCTGAAACTAAGCCGGCCTACTTCCAGCTGCGGATTCACATGCAAGGCTAGTATGGCAGCAGGAGCAGGATGTTCCAATACTCCTTCTTTAATCAGCAGGCTCGCCCCTCCGGGGTTTTTTTCCTCACCCGGTTGAAAAACAAGTTTCACCGTTCCATCCCATTGGTCTTTGGTCTGGGCAAGAATCCTGGCTGCTCCAAGCAGGCAGGTCGTGTGTACATCGTGTCCGCAAGCATGCATCACGCCTTCTTTTGTAGATTTATAGGATACCTTATTTTCTTCTGTAATCGGGAGTGCATCTAAATCTGCCCGCAAAGCAACCACTCTTGATTCCGGATGCTTTCCGTGTATTAATCCCACCACACCGGTGGTAGCTTTTACTTCAAATGGTATTTTGTAAAGGGCTAATTTTTGTTGTATAAATTTTGAGGTTTCAAACTCCTGGTAGCTCAGTTCAGGAAAGGCATGCAAATGACGACGTATCTCAATGAACTCCGGTGCAAACTGTTTGGCAAGTTCCTTGATTTTCAGTAGAAGCATCCTCAAATGTAAACTGTCATTGGGCAGGAGCAAAATGTATTACGGTGATCATCCTGCAGGGATAAAATGTCAAAGCCTGGAGGAATCACCAGATCCTTCTTTCTCAGGAACTATTTCAATAATGTCATTGACAATGAAAACTCCCTTTGGAAAATACAAAGACAAAATCCGTTGATATTGCTGGGCTTCTTCCTTTGTTTTGAAATTACCAGCCTTGAGGCGGAAGTAAGGAGATTGGTAAACCAGGTAAGCTTTCAATTCAGGAAAATTGGAGTAGATCCTGGTTTTAGCAGCTATGGCTTCATCTCTTTTATTGGTATTTACCACCAGGATCCTGTAACCTTTCGCAGACCTGGCGGTAGCTCTTTTATTAATCGCGTTTATATCCATCTGTTTTTTTACTAAAAGGTCCAGTCTTGGGTCTTTGTGCACCACAACTGATGCAGAATCCTGAGCCCGAAGTAAAAAGCCAATAGATAAGAAGTTGATAAGTAGAATATATTTCATCAGTTGTTGCTGCACTGTTCAAAAATAATTCCAACTTCTGGAAGTGTTTGTTAATACCCATCTTCCTTTAGGAATTTCCAGAATGTGGTGTGAATTCTTTCCCTTCCATTAGTTTTGCTTCCTCAGCAATGGACACGCCTGAACTGCTTCCCAATCTTGTAGCCCCCGCCTGGATCAGTTTCATGGCAAATTCATAGTTTTTTATTCCGCCGCTGGCCTTGATCTGAATGTTTGAAGGTAAGTGTTTCCGCATCGTCCGCACAGCTTCCACACTGGCACCCTTTTCAGCATAACCGGTGGAAGTTTTAAGAAATTGCAGCGGATAGTGACGGTACAATGCACAACAGGAAATGATTTCTTCTTCTGTCAACACGCCACTCTCTATAATCACCTTCAACACTGTATTTTTTTGACTGGTAAGGGCCGTCATTGCTACGATCTCGCTTTCCAGGTAAGCCAGGTCATTACTTTTAAATGCGGCCAGATTCATAACCATATCCAGTTCACTGGCTCCATGAGCCAGTGATATTTCAGCTTCATTGATTTTGGAAGTATAATGATGATAGCCAAAAGGAAATCCTATCACCGTCACCACCTTTTGCGGATGGCCTGAAAGGATCATGGCAGCCTCTTTTACATAATAAGGGGGAACACATACCGCGACAAATCCGAATTCAATCGCTTCGGTGCAAATCTTTGTAATGTCTCCCAACGTGGTGGTTGGCTTCAGTAAGGTATGATCAATAAAATGCGCTATGGACATAAAAAAATTATTTACATTCGGCCTCTTCTAATTTTCAACAAAGTAATTTAAAACGTTCAACATGAAAACAGCTGGAAGGTTACTATTGATTAGTGGCGTTTTGCTTTTTACAAAACTATCGTGGGCACAATCTACATTTCCGGAAAATGGCGTGGGTGATCCCAGACATGGATATTATGCGTTTACCAATGCTACCATTGTAAAAGATGCTACCACAACGCTTTCCAACGCCACCATGATTATAAAAGACGGGAAGATCGTTTCAGTAGGATCTAACCTGAAAGTTCCCCAGGGAGCTGTTGAAGTCAATTGTACAGGCAAATACATATATCCTTCCTTTATTGACCTCTATGCGGATTATGGAATCGCGACTCCTCAGCGCCAGCAGGGTCCGGGAGGTTTTAATTTGCTTCAGCCGCCTCAACTCAATTCCAGCACCAAAGGTGCTTACGGGTGGAATCAGGCCATTAAAAGTGAAACCGATGCATATAAGATTTTCACCGTAGATGAAGCCAAAGCAAAACCTTTAAGAGACTTGGGTTTTGGAACCGTACTTACGCATGTCAAAGATGGCATAGCAAGGGGAACAGGCACCTTAGTGACACTGGCAAATGAAAAAGACAACATGGTTATTTTGAAAGACAGGGCGTCAGCCCATTATTCATTCAATAAAGGAAGTTCCAGTCAAAGTTATCCCAGTTCCATGATGGGAATGATTGCCCTGATGCGACAAACTTACCTGGATGCCCAGTGGTATAAAAATAAACCAGCAACGGAAGGTGTCAATCTAAGCCTCAAAGCGTGGAACGAGTTACAATCCCTGCCACAGATATTTGAAGCCAATGATAAATGGAATGACCTGAGGGCTGACCGGATTGGAGATGAATTTGGAATTCAATATATCATCAAAGCTGGTCAGAATGAGTACCAAAGGATCAGGGAAGTAAAAAATACCAATGCGTCTTTCATTGTTCCACTTAATTATCCTGAAGCCCAGGATGTGGAAGATCCTAACGACGCACGATTTGTTTCGGTATCAGATATGAAGCATTGGGAAATGGCGCCCACTAATGCCGGAGCATTTGAAAAAGCAGCGATTCCCTTCTGCCTGACTACATCAGATCTGAAGGATCTGAAAACATTTTTCACCAACCTAAGAACTGCATTCAACTACGGGCTTACTGAAAACGCCGCATTTACAGCTTTGACAAAAACACCTGCCATGATGTTGGGTGTATATGACCAGGTGGGAAGTCTGGATGCTGGAAAGTGGGCCAATTTCCTGATTGCATCAGGAACTATTTTCAATGAGCGCACTATGATATACCAGAATTGGGTGCAGGGCACTAAATATACAGTCAGGGAAAATAGCTGGATGGATCCAAAAGGAAAGTATAAAGTGGTGTTGAACACCCCCTCCGGCCCTGTGAATTATACGCTGGATTTTAAAAGCAACACTTCTGCCAGTTTGATAGGAAAAGATACAGTCACTTCCCGTTTCTATTTTGATGGAAGACAGGTGAGAATCAATGTGGCTCCTGAAAGGACTGG
>JANLYU010000048.1:0-6383 GCA_031365785.1 Flavisolibacter sp.
GGAAAATGATCCTGATGGAATATTTCTTCCACCACCAAGACCCCGGTTGCACGAATTATTTATTAAAAACGCGGCGCAGCAGGCGGGAGTAAAAGTGATCCCCTCGCGTTTATCTATCCTCACCCAAAAATTAAATAATGAACGGGGTTCCTGCTTTTTCTGTGGACAATGTAGCAGGGGCTGCCAGGTATATGCGGATTTTTCTGCGTCATCTGTGCTGGTGAATCCGGCACTTGCTACCGGAAAAGTAGACCTCTTCACACATGCCATGGCGCGTGAAGTGCTGACCGATAGGGAAGGATTGGCCACCGGGGTTTCTTATGTTGATAAAAACGATATGCAGGAATACCAGGTCATGGGTAAAACCGTAATCCTTGCTGCCAGTGCCTGTGAGTCTGCCCGCTTGTTACTCAATTCCAAATCACCACGGCATAGTAATGGCCTTGCCAATTCAAGTAACGTGGTTGGTAAATATTTGCATGATTCCACCGGAGCTTCCATGGGAGGCATACTGCCAAAGTTATTCGACCGCAAAAGGTATAATGAAGATGGGGTGGGCGGCCTGCATGTATATTCTCCCTGGTGGCTAGATAATAAAAAACTGGATTTCCCTAGAGGCTATCATATTGAATACTGGGGAGGAATGGGTATGCCTGCCTATGGTTTTAGCTGGGGAGTGGAAAAATTGAATGGTAAATATTTGGTGAAGGGACAGCAAAAAGAAGCAGGCGGTTATGGACAATCGCTCAAGGAAGACTACCGTTATTTTTATGGTGCTGGTGTGGGCATGGCTGGAAGGGGAGAAGCCATTGCTAGAGAAGATAACCTTTGCGAGCTGGATCCGGAAGTAGTGGATAAATTTGGAATTCCGGTGTTGCGATTCAATGTGAAATGGAGTGATTACGAAATCAACCAGGCCAAACACATGAAGGAAACTTTCAGGGAGATCCTCCACAACATGGGAGCGGTAGTGATGTTTGGTGATGACGGTAAAGAAAATAATTATGGACTGGAACCTCCCGGAAAAATTATTCACGAGGCCGGAACCGTAAGGATGGGTAATGATCCTTCGAAGTCTGCATTGAATAAATGGAACCAGGCGCATGACTGTAAAAACCTTTTTGTTATGGACGGGGGCCCGTTTGTATCGCAGGCTGATAAAAATATCACCTGGACGATCCTGGCACTTTCCTTACGTGCATCGGAACACCTGGTCAGCGAAATGAAAAAGCAGAATCTGTAGAATAATGAATAAGGAATAATGAACAGGGAAGTAGCGATTTGCTATTGGCAAATCCAACTTTGTAGGAACAGGATAAAAAATTATCAATAATTAATAATCAATATCCAATGAACAATGAACAAAGGTCCATGGACGATGGACAATAGACCATGAACAAGAAATATAAAATTTAGTATTCAAAACTACACATATGGATCGGAGAGATTCTTTAAAAATGATCGCCTGGAGCACAGTCTCTACCAGTTTGATTATTGGTGCCTGCAAACAGGAAGATAAAAAAACCAACCTGCCTAAAGAGAAAGCTGGTGCGGTGACGCTCGACAGGATGGAAGAAGAAAAAGCACAGTATGAAAAACTGGTGAGTTCCACTTTTTTTACGCCTGATGAAATAGCCACCATTGCTGTATTGTCCGATATCATCATTCCCCGCGATGCCGTATCAGGAAGTGCCACCGATGCTGAAGTGCCGGACTTTATAGAATTTATAGTGAAGGATAAGCCAGAATTACAAACGCCTATGCGGGGCGGACTGCGCTGGCTCGACCTGCATATGGTTCACCAGTTTACCAAGCCTTTCAAGGATTGCACCCAGCAGCAACAGATTTCCATGGTGGATCAAATAGCCTATCCCGAAAAGGCGTTACCCGACATGAAACAAGGGGCATCCTTTTTTTCGTTGATGCGTAACCTCACGGCTTCGGGATTTTATACTTCCAAAATCGGTATCAAGGACGTGGGTTATTCAGGCAATACCGCCAATCAGTGGAATGGAGTTCCGGAGGAAGTACTCAAACAATATAACATAGCATATTCAGATAAGGAATTGCAGGAGTGTGTGAAATTTGGTTGAATCCATCATATGTAGTGATGAGATACCACTAAAAAATCTTCGATCAAAGCGAAATCAGCGATATGAATAGAAAATTGAGAATGGGAATGATCGGTGGTGGCAAGGATGCATTTATCGGTGCCATTCACCGGCTGGCATTGAATATGGATGGATTGATAGAATTGTCGTGTGGTGCGCTGAGCATACAACCTGATATCGCAAAGGATTCAGGCAAATCGTTGTTCCTTTCCGAAGACAGGATTTATCTGACTTACGAGGAAATGATCAACAAGGAAAAAGCATTACCTGTTGACCGACGCATTGATTTCGTGACCATAGTCACCCCCAACTTTGCGCATTTTGCGCCTGCGATGATGGCACTTGAAAATGGCTTTCATGTAGTGATTGAAAAACCCATGACATTTACGCTGGAGGAAGCAAGGCAGTTGAAGGATCAGGTAGACAAGACTGGACTTTTGTTATGTCTGACCCATACTTATTCCGGGTATCCTATGGTGAAACAAGCGAGGGAGATGGTGCGCGAGGGAGCGCTTGGAAAAATCAGGAAAATATATGTAGAGTATGCTCAGGGATGGCTGAGTAAATTAAGTGAACGGGAAGGAAATGCGCAGGCAGCCTGGCGAACAGATCCTAAAAAATCAGGTAAAAGTGGTTGTATGGGCGATATAGGTACACACGCCGCGCATTTGGCAGAATATATTTCAGGTTTGAAGATCACCCAACTTTGTGCCGCACTGAATATTGTAGTGGAAGGAAGAGCATTGGATGATGATGGAAGTGTTTTGTTGAAATTTGAAAAGAATGCTACGGGTGTGTTGTCTGCCTCGCAGGTGGCTGCAGGTGAAGAAAACTCTTTAAAGATCAGGGTATATGGAGAGAAAGGAGGAATAGAATGGTCGCAGGAAGAACCCAATACTTTGTTGGTAAAATGGCTGGAACAGCCCAGGCAGGTATTGCGTGCAGGTAGCAATTACACAGACCGGTTATCTACATTTGCTACCAGAAATAGTCGCACACCCGGAGGACATCCGGAGGGTTACCTGGAAGCATTTGGAAATATTTACCGGAATTTTGCGTCCACACTACAGGCCCGTATAGACGGACATCAAACCACTGATGAAATGATGGATTTTCCCAAAGTGGAAGATGGTATTCGGGGAATGGCTTTTATTGACAATGTGGTCAGAAGCGCGCAAAGTGAAAAAAAATGGACTGACTTTGTTGTTTGATTTCCGGAATGATATATTTAGGTGGTGCGGAAAAGCTATGCGTAGAATTAATTAAGCAGTGTCATGCAAACAATAAAAGGTCCGGCAATTTTTTTAGCCCAGTTTTTAAGTAGTCAGCCTCCTTTCAATGACCTTGCTTCCATTTGCAGGTGGGCAAAAAGCCTTGGATTTGTAGGTATTCAAATCCCTGCCGATGAACGGGTGATCAATCTAAAAAAAGCTGCAGAAAGTAAAACCTATTGTGATGAACTTTTGGGTGTTGTCCTAGAAAACGGGCTTCACATTACGGAACTGGCTACTCATTTACAGGGTCAACTGGTGGCCGTTCATCCTGCCTACGACCAGCAGTTCGACAGTTTTGCTCCGAGGGAAGTACACAACAATAATAAAGAACGGACGGCATGGGCGGTGCAGCAAATGAAATTTGCGGCGAAAGCCTGTCAGCACCTTGGGTTGAATGCATGTCCAACTTTCAGCGGATCATTATTATGGCCCTTTTTTCATCCTTGGCCCCAGCGTCCAAATGGTTTGGTGGAAGAAGGGTTTAAGGAACTGGCTAAAAGATGGACGCCGATACTGGATGCTTTTGAAAATGCCGGTGTCGATGTATGTTATGAGATCCATCCTTCTGAAGACCTGTTCGATGGCATTACCTATGAAATATTTTTAGACGCTGTGAAAGGTCATTCGCGTGCGTGCCTGTTGTATGACCCCTCGCACTTTGTTTTGCAGCAGCTCGATTACCTTGCATACATTGATCATTACCACGAACGCATACGCGCTTTTCATGTCAAGGATGCGGAGTTCAACAAATCCGGAAAGCAGGGAACTTTTGGCGGTTATCAGAGTTGGCTAAACAGGGCGGGGCGCTACCGCTCTCCTGGTGATGGTCAGGTAGATTTCAAATCTGTTTTCAGTAAGTTGACACAATATGACTACAAGGGTTGGGCGGTGCTGGAATGGGAATGCAGTCTCAAACATCCTGAGGATGGTGCACGCGAAGGGGCCCAATTTATCAAGGAACATATTATCAGAGTCACCGACCGGGCTTTTGATGATTTTGCCAAAACAGAAGAGGGAGAACAGTTTAATAGAAAAATACTCGGACTAAATTGAATAATTTTATCATCAATCATATAACATGAAAAAAATAGCAGTCAGTTTTTTATTTATCGCAGGGATGACTTTGATGAGCTGCGGCAATCAGTCAAATGATAAAACACCGGATACAAAATCAACAGATGCGGCAAAACCTGCAGACAATTCCGGAGATTCCAAATCAGAGAAAGGCTTGGCACTGGTAGCGAAAAGTGATTGTTTTACCTGTCATAAAGTTGCAGAAACATCAACAGGTCCTGCCTATACTGCAGTGGCGGCAAAATATCCCAACAATCAGGCGGTTATTGATTCGCTGTCTGAAAAGGTCATCAAGGGAGGTTCCGGTAACTGGGGAAGTGTGCCCATGATTGCCCACCCATCTATTTCTTCTGAAGACGCCAAATCCATGGTAGAATATGTTTTATCACTCAAAAAATAAAGTATGTATAAATTTTTATTTCTTTTAGTAACGCTTGCTTTTTGCGCCTGCAGTTCAACAAAAAATACAACTATGAATTCAAGTACGGAAGGATGGACTTCCTTGTTCGATGGCAGTTCTACCAATGGATGGCATACATACGGGAAAACCACAGCTGGAAAAATATGGAAAATAGAGGACGGCGCCATTCACCTGGATGCAGGCAGTAAAAAGGATATGCCTGGTGAAGGAGGCGATTTAGTAACTAATGATGAGTATGAGAACTACCATCTCAAACTGGATTGGAAGCTGGCACCAAAAGGCAATAGTGGAATTATTTTCAATGTCCATGAAGATGCTGCTAAATTTCCCAATACTTACAATACAGGTCCTGAAATGCAGGTGCTGGATAATGGAACACCCGTAACACCTGGTCATGCAGACGGGAAATTATATAGTCACCGCGCGGGTGACCTTTATGATTTGCTGGCTTCTAAAGAAGCCGTCAAACCCGTGGGAGAATGGAACCATGTGGAGCTGGTAGTTAAAAATGGCAACCTGGATTTTTATATGAATGGCCAGCATACTCTATCAACAAAAATGTGGGATGATAACTGGCGCAGGATGATTGCTATCAGCAAGTTCAAGGATATGGCTGGTTTTGGAACTTATAATAAAGGAAGAATAGCCCTCCAGGATCATGGAGAAAGCGTGTGGTTCAAAAACATCATGATCAAAAATCTCTAATTTTTACAATCTGGTTCGCTGAAGGGATTGTTTAATGGAAGGTGTATTCTTTACACAAAAGATTTTACAATTCTTTGCTTTTGAACAAGTTTTGAACAATATTTTAAAAAAAATAATTTGTTTTTTTTAAAAAAAAGTTAATTTAAGGCCCTGAATCCTCAAAACGCTGCTATGTATAAATTGAACAACATCAAATTAACTACCCTTGTAGTTACTATTTTTCTTTTTGTTTTCTCTCAGACCTTTGCTCAAACCAGAACTGTTACGGGAACTGTTTCCGATCAGAATGGAAAGGGTATACCAGGTGTTACTGTGCTGGTGAAAGGAACAACAAACGCCACTCAAACAGACGGAAGTGGT
This sequence comes from Flavisolibacter sp., assembly GCA_031365785.1. Taxonomy (GTDB): domain Bacteria; phylum Bacteroidota; class Bacteroidia; order Chitinophagales; family Chitinophagaceae; genus Flavisolibacter. The sequence goes on from JANLYU010000048.1 coordinate 5,946, forward strand.
TCTTTCAGGATCAATGCCCCTATCAATTCCACGCTGATCATTTCTTCAGTTGGATTCGGCACCATTGAACAGGTTACCGGAACCAGCACCTCTGTCGATGCGAGATTATCCTCTACAGATGCTGCCTTGTCGGAAGTGGTGGTCATTGGCTATGGTACCGCCAGAAAAAAAGATCTTACCGGTTCGGTATCTACGGTTAATGAAAAGGATTTTAATAAAGGGACTTACAGTTCTGCTGATCAACTGATCCAGGGAAAAGTTTCCGGTTTGCTCGTCGTCAACAACAGTGGCCAACCAGGCGGTGCTACCACCGTAAAAATTCGCGGTAATTCTGCGATCACTGGTTCAGGTCAGCCTTTATATGTTATTGACGGCATTCCTTTGGATGGAAGATCTGCAAGACCAGGTCTTGATGCAAATGGTTTAGGTGGAACACCA
>JANLYU010000056.1:0-2004 GCA_031365785.1 Flavisolibacter sp.
GCGCATGACCATGTATAAATTCAGGGATACCGGGGGGAAACCTGATAAATTACCGATACCAGAGGAAGAAAGATCCAAAGCAGATCAATTGCACCGGGAATTGGTGGAAGCCGTTGCAGGGAATGATGAAACACTCATGGAAAAATATTTTGAACATGGAGAGCTTTCTGAAGATGAGATCAAGTCCGGACTGAAAAAAGCTATGATCGCTCATGATATTTTTCCTCTTTTTTGTTTATCGGCTGACAGAAATATGGGAAGTGGACGACTCATGGGTTTTATTGATAATGTCTGTCCAAGTGCTAATGAAATGCCTCCACAAAAAACAAATTCCGGATCTTATTTGCCCTGTGAGGCTTCAGGCCCTGCTTGTTTATTTATTTACAAAACCATTTCCGAGCCACATGTAGGTGACCTTTCGTTTTTTAAAGTTTTTTCCGGTACGATTAAAACTGGAATGGAAATGGTCAATGAGGCCAATGGCGTAGTTGAAAAAATAAATCAGCTTTTTCTCATGGAAGGAAATAAAAGAATTCCTATCAATGAACTCGTAGCTGGTGACATTGGCACTACCTTAAAACTACGTAACACACACGTGAACAATACGCTGCATATAAAGGGCTGGAATTATGATATCACGCCGATTCAGTATCCCCCACCCAATATGACAGTGGCCATTGAAGCAGTGAACAAAGGAGAAGAAGAAAAAATGGCTCAGGCACTGCACCAGTTAAGAGAAGAAGACCCAACCCTCATCGTAGAGGTTTCACAGGAATTAAAACAAATGCTCATCCACTGCCAGGGCGATATGCATTTGGCTGTTGGCAGGTGGAAGATCGAACACCTTCATAAAGTTCCTGTTAGGTTTGTGAAACCACGGATCCCTTACAGGGAAACCATCAGGCAAATTGCAGAATCAAGTTACCGGCACAAAAAGCAATCGGGTGGCGCTGGTCAGTTTGGTGAAGTTTTTATGAGGATTGAACCTTTTTATGAAGGAATGCCTGAACCTTCGGGTTTCAATGTAAGGGGAAGAGATGTACATGACCTGGAATGGGGCGGAAAATTGGTTTTTTATAATTGTATTGTTGGCGGGGCAATTGATACCCGCTTCCTGCCCTCTATATTAAAAGGGGTTATGGAAAAAATGCATGAAGGCCCGTTAACTGGCTCTTATGTGAGAGATGTGAGAGTTTGTGTGTATGACGGTAAAATGCATCCCGTAGATTCCAACGATATATCCTTCAAAATAGCAGGACTGCAGGCATTTAGGCAGGCTTTTCAGCAAGCTGATCCCCAGGTGCTTGAACCTATTAATTATGTAGAAGTTTTATGCCCTGAAGATTTAACAGGATCTATTATGGGTGATCTTCAAAGCCGTAGAGGTATAGTGGAAGGAATGGATACGGAAGGCCATTTTCAAAAAATTATAGCCAAAGTGCCTTTGTCTGAAATGAATGATTTTTCATCCTCTCTCCGATCTATCAGTCAGGGAAGGGCAAAATTCAGTATGAAGTTTGACAGTTACCAGCCCATGTCCTATGAAATGCAACGTAAACTAACTGAAGATTATAACCGTTCAGCGGTGGAATTAATAGCATAATTGATAATAAAATTATATACTTAACCTCTGATTGTGTAAAGAGTAGTTATTTATAGGATTGAATATTAAAGTGTGTAAGCATTAGGATTTTTCAAAATTTTATTATTAATTTGATAGTAATAACCATTATCCTTAAAAAACTACCTCCTATGCATGCCTACTTCCGTAATCATCAACTGTACCTTGCTGAAAGGTCTGAGTGGCTCGACCGCCACGTAATTAAAACAAGTAAAAGAGCGCTGATGAAGATTGAGAGCTGGAAACTGATCGCTCAGTCTGGAGATCAGGACAATCAACTCAGGCTTGTAGAAAAACTGGTCAAAGAATCTTTATTAACCGCAATACCAAACAAAACCGTACTCCATAAGGAAGGATTTTATTTATCTAATCTGGATAACTAA
>JANLYU010000061.1:0-2084 GCA_031365785.1 Flavisolibacter sp.
TGGTGTTATCTGAGAAATACCAGTTCTCTGTATTTGGGCAGGTACCATTCCCTGTCTTCTACCAGTTGTTCCAGTTTATCTACATGGTAGCGCACTTTATCAAAATAAGCCTCTTTGACCTGGTTGCAATAGGCTATAGCCTTTTCCCTGGTGTCGCTTACATTGTTACAAACCTTTCTGGCTTCCGTCATTTCTCCAATGAGCTGGCTCATATGATTGATGTGCTCAGAAATTTTAGAAACGATGAGGGTACGTTGGGTACAGGCTCCCTCTGCCAGACCGGTGTCTTTTAAGCCCTTGATGTTCTCTATAAGCGTATTCTGATAGCGGATCGCAGAAGGTAGCACATAATTGCTGGCAAGTTCGACCATCAATCGGCTTTCGATTTGAACCTTTTTGATATATTTTTCCAATTCAATTTCGTGTCGCGCTTCTAGTTCAGGATGCGTATAGACATGATTGTTTTCAAATAATTTCTTGGCCTTGCCGGTAACCATGGCATCCAGGGCCAAAGGAGTAGTTTTGACATTGGGCAGACCGCGGCGATCCGCTTCTTTTTCCCACTCCTCGCTGTAGCCATCGCCTTCGAATAATATTTTTTCACTGGACACAATGTATTCTCTCAATATATGGATGATGGCAATTTCTTTTTTCTCGCCTTTTTCAATTAGCGCATCCACGTCTTTTTTGAAAACCTTCAAGGTTTCGGCCAGAATAGTATTCAGTACCGTCATCGCATTGGCACAGTTGGCAGAAGAGCCTACGGCACGGAATTCAAATTTATTGCCTGTAAAAGCAAAAGGAGAAGTCCTGTTCCTGTCGGTATTATCCATTAATAATTCAGGAATGCTTCTGTGGATGTCGATCTTCAACATGCTTTCATCAGTTTCATCCATATTATCCTTCACTCTTTTCTTCACATCCTCCAGTACCTTGGTAAGGTATTGTCCAATGAACACGGAAATGATAGCAGGAGGCGCTTCATTAGCTCCCAGACGGAAATCATTGCTCGCAGAAGCAATCGATGCCCTCAATAGGTCTGAATAATCATGTACAGCTTTGATCGTATTTACGAAAAATGCAAGAAACATGAGGTTGGTTTTAGGGGTTTTTCCGGGAGCGAGCAGGTTGACTCCTGTATCTGTAGCCATGCTCCAGTTATTGTGCTTACCACTTCCATTAATCCCTGCAAATGGTTTTTCATGCAACAAAACCCGGAGCCGGTGGCGGGCAGCCACACGGGTCATAATGTCCATGAGAAGGGTATTGTGGTCCACTGCGAGGTTCACTTCTTCGAATATCGGTGCACACTCGAACTGGGCAGGAGCCACTTCATTGTGGCGGGTGCGCAGCGGAATGCCCAGACGGTAAGATTCTGTTTCAAAATCGCGCATGAAGGCATACACTCTTTCCGGGATAGATCCAAAATAATGGTCTTCCAGTTGCTGACCTTTGGCAGGACTGTGTCCAAAAACGGTTCTTCCACAGAGCACCAGGTCTGGACGCGCGTTGAATAAGCCTTCGTCTACAACAAAATATTCCTGTTCCCATCCCAGCGTGGCAGTGACTTTGGTCACATTGCGGTCGAAATAATTACATACATCAACGGCTGCTTTATTCAGGCTTTCCAGGGCTTTCAGCAATGGAGCCTTATAATCAAGCGACTCGCCAGTATAGGAAACAAAAATGGTGGGAATACAAAGTGTTCTTCCATAACCAATGTCCATAATGAATGCTGGTGAGGAAGGATCCCAGGCCGTATAACCCCTTGCTTCAAATGTAGCGCGAAGGCCTCCGCTTGGAAAAGAAGATGCATCAGGTTCCTGTTGAACCAAGGCATCACCTTCAAATTGCTCTATAGGGGTTCCATCGCTTTTTAAGGTAAAAAAAGAATCATGTTTTTCGGCAGTAGAACCCGTAAGCGGTTGGAACCAGTGGGTGAAATGACTGACACCTTTAGTTTCCGCCCATGCCCTGATGCCATTGGCGATCTGTGAGGCCATGGAACGATCTATTTTCTGACCTGCCTTTACCGATGCTGTCAGGCTTTTGAAAGCTTCATCGCTCAGGAACTGGCGGGCTAC
>JANLYU010000063.1:0-11375 GCA_031365785.1 Flavisolibacter sp.
TTTTTGTAAAAATAGAGAATAATCGATGCGGCGCACTTATTCAGCAGGAATGAAAAATGTTATCCCTTCAACAGGTCATTATTTCATGCATCCTGATGAAAGCAGGTTCGGCAGCGCGCTTCATAGGCATTCTTTGCGCCCAACATGATCTGCTCCTCATTAGGAATGATACGATAAGAGAAATTAGCAATATTGCCACAACGCATACAGATCGCATGCAACTTGGTAACATACTCCGCTTTTGACAGCAGAACAGGCATTTGTCCGAATGGCTTGCCTAAAAAATCCATATCCAAACCTGCTACAATTACGCGAACCCCCCGCTTTGCAAGTTCATCGCACACCTGTACAATGCCATCATCAAAAAACTGGGCTTCATCGATACCAATCACATCAGCATCCTGTGCGAGGAGCAAAATGGTTTGTGAATGGTCAATGGGAGTGGAATGAATAAAATTCTCATCATGTGAAACGATCTTGATTTCATCGTATCGCACATCCAGCCCAGGTTTAAAGATTTCAACGTTCAAATTGGCGATTTTGGCCCTTTTCAGCCTGCGGATCAATTCTTCTGTCTTACCGGAGAACATGGAACCGCAAATCACTTCTATCCATCCCCGTCGTTCCCCTCTGATATTCGGTTCGATAAACATTTATGAAAATTAGAGCTGTTTCAGGACGTATTGGCAAACTGTTAGTAATTTTATGTTCATCTTTACGTTAATCACCATTATCCTGCCGTTAAACACGAAAGTACCATCATATGGAAAGAATTAAAACGCTGATCGATAAATTGAACCAGCAGCAAATGCATGAAGCCAACCCGGCTCAACTTTTACTGACTGTACAATTGCTTCAATCGGAATTATTACAGCTTCAACAAAAAAACGGAACGCTTGGTACGGCAAAGGTTGCAGTAACCCTGCCAATGAATATGCATTTTTCTGGAGTGGCAGCCGATCAGAGTCAGCAACTGTCGCCTGCGTCCAGCTTCCAGGAACAGAACGGGGAGCTTTCACCATCAGAATTTTATCAGAATAAGGAAATTACTCCTCCTCCGCAATTAGAATCATCCCTTTTGCCGAAAGAAAAAATTAAAGAACAGCCCATTCAGAAAGTAATCAATCCTGCATTTTCTCAAAATACAGAACCGCCTACACTGGTCCAGCATCAGGTCAAAAAGGAATTACACGAAGTCATTGCCGATAAAAGAGAGTCTTTGAATGACAGGTTGAAACAGGAAAAAACAGAAGTGTTTCACACCATCAAGGAAGCTCCTATCAAAGACCTCAGGAAGGCCATTGGTATCAATGACCGTTTTACTTTTGTAAATGAATTGTTCAGGGGTGATGATGCCATGTATGAAAGAAGTATCAAAACGCTCAATGGATTTTTGATTTTATCAGAAGCAGAATACTGGATCAACCGGGAACTTAAATTCAAATTGGGCTGGAATGATACTAAGGAAACTGTTCAGCATTTTTATCAGTTGGTGAGAAGGCGGTTTTCCTGAATATATCTCAGGATTTTAACGGTGCAACCCTTTTGTTCTTGCACATAACTGGCGGAAGCTGTACCCGCCTCCCTCAATTCCTTAGCATTGTGTAACAGCCTTTGCATATTTTTTTTAAATTCTTCTATATCGCTAAAACTGAAGGCAGCACCACAGGCTATCAGGTCCCGTGCTTCTTTGAATTTCTTATAATGAGGCCCGAAGAATACAGGATGGCCATACACAGCCGCTTCAAGGGTATTATGGATGCCGCTTTTATTGAACCCACCTCCAATATAACTGATGGTGGCATAGGAATAAAGCCTGGAAAGCATACCGAAATTATCCATCACCAAAACAGAGGCGTTTGTTTTGGAGGCACCTTGATGGGTCAATTGTGAAAAGAGGATGGCACGAGGAAAAAGAGCCAGAATTTCCGAAAGACGAGATGGTTGGATCTCGTGTGGCGCAAGGATCAATTTCATCCCTTGAACTTTATGGTCAGTAAGAAAATCTTTCAGAACAGCTTCGTCTTCTTTCCAGGTGCTTCCTGCTACGATACAAGGATCCATTCCAATAAATTGCTGAATAGCAGGCATAGATTCCGCTTTTTCAAGCATACCGGCCACCCGGTCAAACCGAGTATCTCCTGTTGCAGAAACCTTCGTTATTCCCGCATCTAGTAACAATTGTTTTGATGGTTCATCCTGAACAAAAAGCTGGCGAAACAAGGAAAGAATCTTTCGGAAAAAGGAGCCATACCATCGGAAGAAAATTTGTTCTTTTCTGAAAATACCTGATACCAGAATCAGGGGAATAGAATTCGAAGCTGCAGCGGCCACATGGTAGTACCAGAATTCGTATTTAACAAAAATCGCCAGTTCAGGGTGGACTATTTTCATGAATAGGCGTGCGTGGTTCCGGGTATCAGCCGGGAGGTAGGTAATGACATCTGCCATCTTGTAATGACAGCCAGCCGAAAATCCGGAAGGTGAAAAAAAACTCACTACAACTTTGTGTATAGGATATTCCTTTTTTAAAATTTCAATCAGCGGCTTTGCCTGTTCCAGTTCACCTGCCGAAGCGCAATGAAACCAGATCACCCGGTCGTTTTCAGAAATTTTATTTTGCAGGTCTTCAAAAAGATGTTTCCTTCCTTTACTCCACGCCTTTGCTTTTGCATTCCAAAGGCCTGCGATCTTTATCCCAGTAATATAGAATCGAACTAAAAGAGTGTAAACAAAAAGCACTTCAACATGTTGCGGGCAAAAGTAAGCGCATCTGCAATGCCAAGCATATTTCCTTATTTTTGCGCGCCTGTTCGAAACTGTAGCCAGTTGGTTGCAAACCGTCCTATACCTATAAATTATATTTGATGCGCCCCATACAAATGGTTGACCTGAAGCAACAGTACCAGAAAATCAGGTCTGAAATTAATGAAGCCGTAAATCAGGTTATAGAAAGTGCGGCTTTTATCAATGGGCCACAGGTCCAGAGTTTCAGTAATTCTCTTGCCGCTTATAATGGTGTTAAACATGTGATTCCCTGCGCCAACGGAACGGATGCACTGCAAATTGCCATGATGGCGCTTGACCTCCAGCCTGGAGATGAAGTCATCACTCCTTCCTTCACTTTTATTGCTACTACTGAAGTGGTGGCGCTACTCCAACTCCAACCCGTATTTGTTGAGGTAGATCAGCGTACATTCTGTATGGACACGGAAGCTTTGAGAAAAGCGATCACACCCAAAACAAAAGTCATTGTGCCCGTCCATCTTTATGGCCAGTCGGCGAATATGGAAGAAATAATGAAGATCGCGGAGGAACATCATATTACCGTGATTGAAGACAACGCCCAGGCCATTGGGGGTGATTTTTATTTTTCCAATGGAACCGTTAAAAAGACAGGTTCCATCGGCCATATTTCCACCACCTCCTTTTTCCCTTCTAAAAACCTGGGTGGATATGGAGATGGAGGAGCCATTATGACTAATAATGATGAACTGGCTGCCAGGCTCCGGATCATTGCCAATCATGGTGCTGCAAAACGATATTATCATGATGTGATAGGGTGTAACAGCCGGTTGGACACGCTTCAGGCGGCCGTATTGGAAATTAAATTAAAATATCTTGATCAATATATTGATTCCAGGATACAAGTAGCTGATTATTATGACCATGCGCTAGGATCTCATCCCCATATAAAGGTGCCTTTGAGGGCTCCTTTCTGTAAACATGTATTCCATCAGTATACTTTAATTCTGGAGGGTATTGACAGAAACAAATTGCATGATTATCTTGCAAGCCGGAACATTCCGTCCATGATCTATTACCCTGTGCCCGCTCACCGGCAGAAAATGTTTGCGCAGTTTAATTCTTCAGATACGGATCTACCTGTAACCGACTGGTTAACCGAACGTGTAATTTCCCTTCCTATGCACACCGAAATGGATGAAGCCCAATTAAGCTTTATCACTTCAGCTATCTTAGAATTCACCAATTAATAAATCGTACAGTATGAAAATTACAGTTGTTGGAACAGGCTATGTAGGACTGGTAACAGGAACCTGTCTTGCAGAAACAGGAAATCATGTTTGTTGTGTTGACATCGATGAAAGAAAGGTCAATAAGCTGAGAAACGGACAGGTAACCATATATGAGCCTGGACTTGAAAAACTTTTTGAACGTAACCTGAAAGAAGACCGTTTATCATTTACCACTAATCTTGCGGAAGGTCTTGAAGATTCGGAAATTGTTTTTCTGGCCCTGCCAACACCTCCCGGAGAGGATGGTTCAGCTGACCTTCAATATGTACTGGGAGTTGCAGAAAATATAGGTAAGCTGTTGAAGGATTACAAAATTATTATTGATAAAAGCACCGTGCCAGTAGGTACAGCAGAAAAAGTTCATGCAGCAATTGCCAAAAACTACAGGGGAGCATTTGATGTGATCTCCAATCCCGAATTCCTTCGTGAAGGCGTGGCAGTAGATGATTTTATGAAGCCGGACCGGATTGTAATTGGTACCACTTCAGAGAGGGCCCAAAAACTGCTTACAGAGTTGTATGGACCTTATGTACGCCAGGGTAATCCCATTATTTTTATGGATGAACGTTCCGCTGAGCTCACCAAATACGCGGCGAACGCGTTTCTGGCCACCAAAATTTCATTCATGAATGAAATTGCACAGATGTGTGAGCGCCTGGGCGCTGATGTAGATATGGTTCGTAAAGGTATTGGTAGTGATGAACGCATCGGAAAACGTTTTCTCTTTCCTGGTATTGGTTACGGAGGAAGCTGCTTCCCAAAAGACGTGAAAGCACTGATGTATTCTGCTAAGGAGGTTAATTATGAATTTGAAATACTGAATGCGGTGACTGAAGTCAACGAAAAGCAGAAAAGTCACCTCGTAACAAAGATCAAAAATTATTTCAATGATCTTTCCGGAAAGCATTTTGCAGTATGGGGACTAGCCTTCAAGCCCAATACAGATGATATAAGAGAAGCACCAGCACTGGAAATCATTCATGCTCTTCTTGCCCAGGGCGCCACTGTAGCCGCTTTTGACCCGGAAGCAATGAACAATGTGAAAAGTATCTTGGGTGATAAAATTGCCTATTGCGAAACGCCTTACGACTGTCTTGAAAATGCAGATGCACTGATCATAGCTACAGAGTGGAATGAATTCAGAACACCTGATTTCGATAAGATGATGTCCATCTTAAAAGAACCTGTGATATTTGATGGCCGCAATCTTTTTGAAGTACATTCTATTGAAAAGAAAGGATTCCATTATGAGAGCATTGGCCGCCCATTAGTGAACTTACCAAAACTTGTTGAATGACTAAAAGAGTGCTGATTACAGGTGGGGCCGGGTTCCTGGGTTCTCATCTTTGCGAACGGTTTATAAAAGAGGGCTTTCAGGTGATGGCCATGGATAACCTTATCACTGGTGATATCAAGAACATAGAACACCTTTTCAAATTAAAAGAGTTTGAATTTTATCACCACGACGTCACTAAGTTCATTCATATTGCGGGTGATATTGACTATATTCTCCATTTTGCATCTCCTGCAAGTCCGATCGATTACCTGAAAATTCCCATTCAGACTCTCAAGGTAGGCGCTATGGGAACGCATAATTGCCTGGGCCTGGCCAAGGCAAAGAATGCCCGCATTCTCGTAGCCTCCACCAGTGAGGTTTATGGCGATCCTCTGGTACATCCCCAAACAGAAGAGTACTGGGGGAATGTCAATCCTGTTGGTCCCCGGGGTGTTTATGATGAGGCCAAACGGTATATGGAATCCATAACGATGGCATACCATACTTTTCATCAGGTAGAGACACGCATCATTCGCATATTTAATACTTATGGTCCCAGAATGAGACTCAACGACGGAAGAGCACTACCGGCCTTTATCGGGCAGGCACTTCGCGGAGAAGACCTCACTGTATTTGGCGATGGTTCGCAAACCAGGTCTTTTTGTTATGTAGACGACCTCGTAGAAGGAATCTACAGATTGTTATTGAGTAATTATCATTTACCGGTTAATATCGGCAACCCCAATGAAATTTCATTAAAGGACTTTGCTGAGGAAGTGCTGGCACTTACTGGAAAAAATGTAAAGATTGTTTACAAGCCCTTGCCTACAGATGATCCTAAACAGCGGAAACCAGACATTACAAAAGCAAGGCAGTTGCTGGGGTGGGAGCCTCAAGTGGATCGGAAAGAAGGACTTACCAGGACGTACGAATATTTTAAATCACTTTCTGCGGAAGAATGGTCTAAGCAACCCAAGGAGTTTGTGAGCACCAAGTAAGTGAAAAGTAAATGACAAGTGAATTAGAAAACTACTACAATCGATTTCCCGGCCATTGCGCCGGGATTTTTTATTAATTATCCGCCACCTGTCTGCCGGCAGGAAGGGTTGACCATTCATTTTCCTCCCGTTATATTTGCACCAATTTTAAAGAGCATACATGTACCAGGATTTAGTTGATAAAAAAGCAAAACTGGCTGTGATTGGCCTTGGGTACGTTGGCCTGCCCATTGCACTTGAATTTGCCAGGAAAATTTCCGTGATCGGTTTCGACATCAATGAACTCCGGGTCAAACAAATGGAGCAGGGCATTGATCCCAGCAATGAGCTCGATAAAAAAGCATTTGAAGGATGCGACATCCAATTTACAAATTCCCTGGAAGTTCTCCGGGAGGCTACATTTTTCATTGTTGCGGTTCCCACACCGGTTGATGAACATAATGTTCCTGACCTGACCCCTGTAAAAAGAGCTTCTGAAACCATTGGAAAAGTAATCAAGAAGGGCGACTATGTAGTATTCGAATCTACTGTATATCCCGGATGTACAGAAGAAGATTGTTTACCTATCGTGGAGAAATTATCCGGACTGAAGAATATTAGTGATTTTAAGTCAGGTTACTCTCCCGAAAGAATCAATCCGGGCGATAAACAACATACGCTTGCTACGATTATTAAGGTCGTTTCCGGGTGCGATCATACATCACTGGATACCATTGCGAAAGTGTATGAACTGGTAGTCAAGGCTGGTGTCCACCGGGCTTCCTCCATCAAAGTTGCTGAAGCAGCAAAGATCATAGAAAACACGCAGCGCGATCTCAATATTGCCCTGATGAATGAGCTTTCTATCATTTTTGATAAAATGGGTATCAACACCTATGAGGTGCTGGAGGCAGCCGGAACAAAATGGAATTTTTTAAAATTCAGTCCGGGTCTTGTTGGAGGTCATTGTATTGGTGTGGATCCTTACTATCTGACGTATAAAGCCAGTGAGCTGGGATATAATTCGCGGGTCATCCTTGCCGGTCGCTATATCAATGATAATATGTCTTTGTACGTGGCCCGTAGAGTAGTACGTCATATCATCAGTCATGTAAATGATGTTAAAGCAGCTAGGGTGCTGGTAATGGGTGCTACATTCAAAGAAAATGTAAGCGACATTCGCAATTCAAAAGTGGCCGATGTAGTGAAGGAACTTAAAGAATTCTTTTTGAAAGTTGATGTGGTGGATCCGCATGCCAGCAGTGAAGAACTGCAGCATGAATATGGATTTGGGCTGGCTGATAAAATTGGGAAGGACTATGATGCGGTCATTGTAACTGTTTGTCATGATCCCTATAGTAACCTTGATGACGCGTTTTTTACCTCCATTACTAAACCAAATGCTTTGATCGCCGACCTCAAGGGTACCTATCGGAGCAAAGTTAAAAGCAGGCCGTACTGGAGTTTTTGATATGCCTTTTCAACCCACAGATATTACTGGATTGCTGATCTTTGAACCTATGGTTTTTGAAGACAGTAGGGGATATTTTTTTGAATCCTATAATGAAAAAACTTTTCTGGAGCTGGGATTGAAGATCAGGTTTGTTCAGGACAATCAATCCAGGTCTGACTATGGAGTGATCAGGGGCTTGCATTATCAGATGAATCCCAATGGTCAGACAAAGCTGGTGAGGGTATTGGAAGGTGCCATATTAGATTTGGCGGTAGATCTCAGAAAAGGTTCTCCATCCTATGGACAGCATATGTCACTGGAATTATCGGCAGAAAATAAAAGGCAACTTTTCATTCCGGTTGGCTTTGCGCATGGATTTTCAGTTCTTACGGAATTTGCGGTGGTATTGTACAAGTGCGATGCATTCTATCAAAAGGATAGCGAGGCTGGGATTTTTTATGAAGACCCCACTTTGCAAATCGACTGGAAGATTCCAAAAGAAAAACAAGTGGTTTCTGAAAAGGACGCCCAATTGCCTCACCTGGAACATAGCAGAAGTAATTTTGAATATAACAGCTGATGGAACGCCCCATTATTTTGGTTACCGGTAGTCATGGGCAACTGGGTAGTGAAATAAAATCACTGGCTGATGAATACTCGGGATACCATTTTGTCTTGGCTGGCAAGGATTTATTTCCGGTTCAAAATCACCTCATAGGCAGGGAAATGTTTGAAAAATACCATCCTTCTTTTTGTATCAATACGGCCGCCTATACTGCAGTGGATAAAGCAGAATCTGATCAAGAAGCTGCTGAATTGATCAACGGAACCGCTGTGGGCCACCTCGCCGCACTTTGTAAGCAGTTCGGCACTCAATTCATTCACATTTCTACAGATTATGTATTCAACGGTGCTTCCAGGGAACCTCTCCATGAAGCTTGTCCTGTGGATCCTGTAAACTTTTACGGTGCCTCAAAACTTTTAGGCGAGCAACTGGCCTTTCAACAGAACAGAAATACGGTGATCATCCGAACATCGTGGCTGTATTCTTCTTTCGGAAAAAATTTCGTCAGGTCTATGATCCGGCTGATGAAGGATAAAAAAAGTATAGGCGTAGTAGCTGACCAGATCGGATCTCCTACTTATGCGGCTGACCTCGCGCAAGCAATAATGAAAGTGATCACTAACCATAACTGGGTTCCGGGAATCTTTCATTTTTGCAACAGCGGTGCACTGAGCTGGTTTGATTTTGCCGTTGAAATCAAAAACCTGACCGGTGCTGCCTGCAAGGTAGATGCCATCACTACGAAGCAATATCCAACGGCAGCAAGGAGGCCAGTTTATTCTGTTTTGAATACCGATAAAATCAGTAAAATTTACGGCGTTGAAATAAAGAATTGGAAAGGAAGTCTAGGCGCCTGTATCAAAGTAATTAAGACTTCAGAAGTGTCCGGAAATGTATCATGAAGTAAGTTGGAACTTCATCATCACCTTGTCCATGAGCTGTCTTATATTGTCATTTTGCAAGTTTCCCAGACTGCCTTCATGGGTATGATGCAAACCCTTTGCAGGGTTGTAATTAAATCTACCTTCTTCTATCTGATTGCCAATGATGCGGTAAGCTTCACGAAATGAAACACCCTGATTCACTAGCTCATTAACGGCTTCGACACTAAACAAATATTTGTATTGGTCATCGGCAAGAATGTTTTCCCTGATCTGAATTTTAGAAAGCATGAGATACGCCAGTTGAAGACACGCATGTAGTTCCTGTACGGCTGGAAAAAGAATTTCCTTTGTCAATTGAAGGTCGCGGTGGTAACCGGAAGGCAGGTTATTAAGTAATAAAGTCAATTCATTGGGCACTGCCTGTATACGGTTGCACCTGGCGCGGATCAGTTCAAAAACATCGGGGTTTTTTTTATGCGGCATGATGCTGCTGCCGGTGGTAAGTTCTGATGGAAATGATATGAAAGAAAAGTTTTGGTTCAGGTAGAAGCAGCAATCCATAGCCAGTCTGCTGAGTGTAGCTGCCACGCAGGCCATTCCCATGCCGACTACTTTTTCTGTTTTCCCCCTGCTCATTTGTGCATAAACCGAATTGTAATTCATTAATGGAAAATGAAGCAGCTCAGTTGTCCTTGTTCTGTTCAATGGGAAAGAGGAACCATAACCTGCACCGCTCCCCAAGGGATTTTTATTGGTCACCACGTAAGCAGCTGCCAGGATTTCCATATCATCCACCAGGCTTTCTGCATAGGCTCCAAACCATAAGCCAAATGAAGAAGGCATGGCGATCTGAAGGTGCGTATACCCGGGCAGAAGGTGGTCTTTAAAATTTTCACTTTGAAGAAGCAGGAGATCAAATAATTGTTTCACCTCTTCCCTAATTACTATGATTTCATGGCGCAGGTACAATTTGATGTCTACCGCTACCTGGTCATTCCTGCTGCGTCCACTATGAATTTTTTTCCCGGCCTCACCTATTTTTTGAGTCAGCAGCCATTCTACCTGAGAATGTACATCTTCTACTTCATCGTCTAATGAAAAATTTCCTTCTTCAATATCTTTTGCAATCTGTTGCAGGCCTGTAAGCGCTTGGTCCGCTTCATTTTTGCTCATTAATCCGGGTTCACCAAGCATCTGTACATGAGCCATGGAACCTTGTACATCGTAACGCGCCAGCAAGATGTCAAATTCTTTATCCCTCCCCACTGTAAAGGATTCTATCAAACTAGAAACAGAAGTATTATTTTTTTGCCAGAGCTTCATGCGGCCTTCCAGTTGCCCGGGTATCCGGTTGACGGTTCTGGCACCGGTTGATTTGATTGAAAAGAGATCATAAATGTAAATCCGTCAGTAACTGAATATACAACTCAATTCCCTGCCTGATTTCTTCAATAAAAATAAATTCATCTGCTGTATGACTGCGGGCTGAATCGCCGGGTCCCATTTTCAACGATGGAAAGGGCATCAAAGCTTTATCTGATGTAGTTGGTGATCCGTAACAATCTCTTCCGAGTGCAAGTCCGCGTTTTACCAAAGGATGCGACAGGTCTATGCGCGTTGATTTTAACCGTGTACTCCTGGGAATAATAGCACTTTGTACGTTTATTTGAATTGTATCCAGCACCTCTTCCATCGTATACATTTCATTGATCCGGACATCTACTACAAACGAGCAGGTTGCCGGTACCACATTATGTGCTTTGTTTTCTGTTTCAATGGAAGTCACATTCATTTTCACAGGGCCCAACAGGGTGGAATTTTTTTCAAATCGATACCAGTTGAGCCATTCAATATCCTTAAGGGCTTTATAAATCGCATTATCACCTTCGTTCCTGGCAGCGTGGCCAGCCTTGCCATGTGCCACACCATCCAGGACCATCAATCCTCTTTCGGCAATGGCCAGCTGCATCAAAGTAGGCTCGCCAACAATAGCGGCATCCACTGTAGGTAGTTGAGGTAACAGGGCTTCAATTCCATTCTTCCCTGAAATTTCTTCTTCAGCGGTAGCTGCCAGCACCAGATTAAAAGGTAGTTTTTGTTTGTAGAAATAAAGGAAGGTGGCGATGAGGGCAACCAGTGAGCCCCCTGCGTCATTGCTTCCAAGTCCAAACAGCTTTCCATTT
>JANLYU010000076.1:0-10962 GCA_031365785.1 Flavisolibacter sp.
GGCATCGCCACTGGATCATCATTGCACCGAAAACAAGTGCTCAGGAAATCATAGCGGTGGAGGCAACCGATAAGAAAATTTATTTTGGAAATTCCTGTCTTCAGGTAATACAACAGGAAGCCACTCAATTTATCATACAAAAGAATACGGAAACCGCTCAACTGGACATGAAGGAAGTGGTCTTTCCATTATTCATTCGTAAATGGAAACAGGGTGATTATTTCTATCCCCTGGGCATGTGTAAAAAGAAAAAGGTGGCTCGTTTCTTTATCGATGAGAAATTATCCAGGCATCAAAAAGAAAACACCTGGGTGATTGAATCCAATAAACGGATCGCTTGGATCGTGGGCCTTCGAATCGATGACAGGTTTAAAATAACGCCTTCCACTCGTCAGATACTACAACTTAATGTATCCATCCCTTAACGCGCATGTAACCTTTTACTGATTCAATAAAATAGGCTACCAAGTCAAAATGAGCAGCATAAGCTGTTATAAGGATAAAAACAAGTCCATACAGGGCACCCCAGATGTGGGCAGAGTGGTTGATATTATCTCTGCCTCTTTTAGCCAGTATAATGGAAAGCAGAAGATATAAAGGAGCAAAAATAAAACCAGGCATGCGTATAAAATAAATGAAGATGTCACTGTCTGGGGCCACGGCCAGCCCTGCAAAAACGACTGCACTGACGGCACCTGAAGCACCCAGGCTCCTGTAATTCTCATCATTCCTGTGATTGAGATAGGTAGGTAAAAGTGATACCGCCAGTGCCGTCAGGTACATAGCGAGGTAAAGCCATTTGCCCTGCTGATCGAAGAAAACTAAAAAGGCAGCTTCCACTGAACGTCCGAAAAAATACAATGAAATCATATTAAAAACCAGGTGTGCGACATCGGCATGGATCAATCCACAGGTAATGAACCTGTACCATTGCTTTCTTTTTGTCACTGCTGGAGGATAAAAAATAAGGTCTTCAATAATTTTATGATTGGCAAAGCCTCCCACAGAAACTAGCGCAGTGATGATGATGATGATGAGTGTAATATCCAGTTTCATGTATTTACTTATGATGATATTTTTCGTGCTGCAAAATAGTGCAGGAACGGTAGATCTGTTCAGCTAAAATTAATCTTACCAGTTGATGAGGAAATGTGAGCTGGGAAAGCGACCATATTATGGTTGCTTTTTCTAATACCGTGGCATCCAAACCAAAAGCTCCGCCGATAAGAAACACTATATTTTTGGTTCGTTCTAACGCACGAAGCCGGATCAATTCAGCCAGGTTTTCTGAACTATATTGTTTTCCTTTCCCATCAAGCACCACTATATAATCTTCAGGACTGATCCTATCCAGTATCAGGATGCCTTCTTTTTTTTTTAATTCTATTTCTGACAAACTACCTGCATTTTTTGGAACGGGAAGTAGGGTCCATTCTGCAGGAAAATAATGGTTGATCCGTTTTGTAAAAAGCAAAATACCTTCCTTTACATAGGATTCATTTGCTTTTCCTACAGACCAGAAAGATAATTTCATAAAGAATAAATGTGGGTAAAAGTATAAAACGAACGGGAGTCTGCCTTCAATATTCTGACCGGTTAGATTGTATCCATTTTACCGTAAATACCATATGCACTTCCATGGAGGGTATTACCACGTTGAATTACTGTATGCCTGAAGAATATTCGATTCATTCGTAAAAAACACCTTTGATATCAGGCAGATACAGAGGTCGTTGCAGCCTAATTTGTATATGATCAGGCTTTTCTTGCCAGGGGCTCTTTACCCGTCGTTATTTACCCGTTGTCCTTTAACATGTACCTAGGTAGTTTTATTGTTGAAGTATCCATGTTTTGTGTTTTGCTAAACCTAATCCTATGAAAAAATTTTACCTGATTTCCATCATTACGGGAGCCATCATATGGATCTCTTCAGGAAATTTTATCAAAGCTCAATGTCCGGCTGGTTCCACCAACGCCAGTTTGAATTGGGACAACCTTGACTACTTATCTCAAACGGGAACGTACACAGGGTTTGTTACCAACACGATGCTGCAATCCCAGAAATTTACATTGGGAAGAAACCGGCTCACCATCAATCTTCCGGCTAGCATTACAACTGTTGGAGAAAACACGACCAACACTGCAGAAGCAGGTTCGTATGGAACCGGCGCGGATGTAGAATACAATGGAAATGGTTCTATTACTATCACATTTGATACAGTAGTGTATAATGTTCAGTTTAGTATTTACGATGTTGATTTGGCGCAAACTGTTAGGGTTACTGCAACGGATCCCCTGTCAGGGGCTTTGAACATCAATATGTCATCTTTATTGGCGGGTGTGGTTACTGTTACAGGAAGTGGTGGCACTTTACCATTGGCAACTGCCAGTGGCATTGTGGCTGCCAACAATGATACCCGGGGAACCATCAATATTTCGATTGTAGGAAATCTTCCCGTTGGAACCAGGGGAGTGAAGGTCATAACGATCACTGCCGGCGGCACTGCAGGAAATTTTTGGTTGTCTGATATCAGTGCCTGTGTTTTCGGAAGCTTCCCCATTAATTATTATCTCAGTCAGAAGCCATGGGTGGGTCAGCCTGCCTATTACCTCGTTACACCTGATAATAATTCCGTGTATTTGTTGAATCCATTAACAGGTGTAGCCCAGTGGATGTTTAGTGAACCTGCATCACCATGGGTCAATTCAATGGCGTATGACCCTGTTAACCATTTTTTATATTATGTAATGGATCACGCCTCTCCAGTAAGTACCAATAAATCTCTTAAGAAGTATGATTTCAATACGGAAACCATCAGTACAATTATTCCTGACCTGACCACATTTGGCGTACCCTTATTTGATATGGTAGTGGAATCTGCCGGAGCCGCATTTTATAATGGCTCTCTTTTTCTTGGCGTGGAAGGAACTAACAGTACTAAAACATCTAACCGGAAATCTATTATCTGGCGGATAGATTTTGATGCCTCCCAAAATCCTGTACAGGCATCTCAGGCTTTCGCACAGCTTACAGATAACGGAACAGGTTTGCTGACCCACGACTGGGGTGATTTTACCATTAAAGATGGGATACTATATGATTTTAATACGGGTAATTCCGGATCTACGTCTCAATTTGTTCATTTCAATATGCAAACCGGCGCCACCACTATTTTCCCAACTTCTGGTAACCCGGCACCTATCCAGGCCGGACAAACTTGGGATGGAACTATTTACTGGACTGGTGGGCAGGGTAGTGAAACGGGTCGGGTTGCGAAATACAATGAAAATGGAACCATTGGTCCGAAAGTTATTACCACGGTTACGGCTTGTTCACCTCCATGGGTGGGCCGTGCAGGTGATGCATCAGATCCTTTTAAACCCAAAAGTGATTTTGGGGATGCTCCAGCCTCCTATGATCCGGTACCGGATGATAAGGCAACGCATGAATATGATTGTAACCTTCGTTTAGGTAACACGTTCGACAGGGAGTGGGATAAGACCTCTTCAGCGAATGCTTCTGCAGATGGTTCGGATGAAGATGGAATATCGGTGGTGACTGTTTTAGCAGCAGGTGTTGCCAATTTTGTTCAGAACATTTCAGTGTATAATAATACGGGAGCTGATGCCACACTGGCTGGATGGCTGGATTATAATGGAAATGGAAAATTTGATGCACCGGAAGGAAAAACACTCATTATCCCAACCAGCGGATCGGTTCAATTAGTAACGCTGTCATGGACGGGAATACCCGTTCCAATGCAGGCCGGCACCTTTACTTTTTTACGGATCAGAATTACATCAGCTACCAATGGGATGTCTGCTTCCACTCCCAACAACTGGTTTGCCAATGGAGAAGTGGAAGATTATATGGTACCAGTGGATTTTATTCTGAAAACTGAAATATTTTCATTCGAGGCCCGTGATGAAGGTTACCAGGTGGATGTAGCATGGAAATCTGGAAAAGAAATTAATTTTTCAGGATTTGAAGTGGAAAAAAGTGCTGATGGCCACCAATGGGAAATAAAAGAATCTGTTCCAGGTACAATTGGCAATGATGTGATCAATGAATACCATTCCTATGATGAACATCCGTTTCCGGGTAAAACTTTTTACAGGTTGAAATTATTGTATAGCGATGGACACTCATCTTATAGCGACATCAGGATGGTACAGCGGGAGGGTATTGGAGCGTGGCTCAAGATTGCACCTAATCCTGTATTAGGGAAGGCTGACCTTCATTTCAACCTTGAAAAAGCGGAAAGCGCAACAATTCAGATTTTGTCTATAAATGGTTTGATGGTCCTGCAGCATACTATGAATTCTTTGAAAGGAATGAACAGTATGGCTATTAATGAAGGGTGTAGGTTATCACCAGGTGTATATATTGTACAATTGAAAACTTCCAGTACCACACTCAGCAAAAAAATGATCATTCAAAACTAAAACAATAGTTTTTGAAGTTGAGAACGGATCAATCAACTAGTAAAAAAACAGGGCTGATATCAGCCCCGTCCGTTAACAAACCTTGAGAGTATACTTCAACCTTGAATAGCTTACGCTGCATAACTTTTTAAGGCAGCTATGGAAGCATTCAGTATCTGGTTATCAATATTATATCCAAACTGATAAAGAACGTGTTCGTTCAACATCTGGCTGGTTTTCCATTTCCCTTTTTCTTTCCAGAAACTTAATTCAACAGGTAAATGAGCGGAAGAATGATTGATGATCAGGAGCGCCTTGTATTTTTCACCTTTTTTGTAGATTTCATACTCGGCAACGGTGTTTTGGATGAGGATGTGAGACAGAAAATTATTCATAAAGGGTTCGGATTGTTTCGGTTGCAAACTAATAATAGTTTTCAATTTTTGCAAGTAATAATACGTCTATTTCCGTAATTTCCGCAACCTGAATAAAAATTTTGAACTTCCAATAAGTGATAAGGGGGAAATAAAATTATTGAAGGCGAGATGGGTTACCAGGGGGTAAAGTTATGAGGTAAAAATAGAATTGGGGGATCATTAATTTTTATTTGAACCTGATGAAGAAAGGCACTGGCGGGCCATCAGCCATCCAAATGTAAATCACAGAGAGGTGGAGAAGGCCCTTTACCAGGACATTGCTAATGAATTGACCATCACTTTTACCTGAAGGGCAATGAACAATTGATTTACTATTATTTCTTAACAAGGCTACTGATACAGTCAGTTAGGAAATGTACGTTTCCACCACAGTTTTCCTTTTCCGATCCCGAAACATTTAATAGGAAAATACCTTGTCGGTAGTTTCAATGAGCATCGCTTTGTACTGGCGCAAGGCCAGGTCAACTTCATTTTCTAAAAATTTGGCGGTAAGGGTGAAGTGGTTGGTATTCATCAGAAAACCTGTTGAAACTTGCTTGGCGAACATAGCCATGTCAATAAGACATTGGAATTTCAACGTTTGTTTTTGCATAGATAGGTGGTTGATTTTACTCTGGTAAATCTAGTAAAAAAATAGTTTCCTCAAAACACATTATCTTGAAATTATCCGGAAGTTGATTTATTCACATGCTCTTTCCTAAGTGTTTTTACAGTCTGAAATAGCTATCCGGCTTCATTAAATGAAGTTATTCACAGTGTAACTGTTCCATGTAATGAGGCATTTTTCATCATTGATAGTATAAATCTTAGTTGTGTTTACAAGGATCCATCAACTACAAAAATTAAGGGATTGTTCAAGGTGGGACATTATTGTAATTGGTGGTGGCGCTACAGGACTAGGCATTGCCCTTGATGCAGCCAGCCGGGGATATACTACATTATTGCTGGAACAATCTGATTTCTCACAAGGCACTTCAAGCAGAAGCACAAAACTCATACATGGCGGCGTACGTTATCTGGCACAGGGTAATATTCCCCTGGTCAAGGAGGCTCTATTTGAAAGGGGCTTGCTGATGAACAATGCCAGGCACCTTGTTCAAAAGCAAACCTTTATCATTCCTTGTCATCATTGGACAGAATTGATTAAATATTTATCAGGACTCAAATTATATGACTGGCTGTCCGGTGAATTAAGTTTTGGAAAATCAACCTGGCTGAAAAGAGCAGCTATGATAGGAAGGTTGCCTAATCTGCAACCGCAATTTTTAAAGTGGGGTGTTGAATATTTCGATGGGCAATTTGATGATGCGCGATTGGCGATTAACATTGCTCAAACAGTTTCAGAAGTTGGAGGCGTGATACTCAATTATATTAAAGTCGGGGGTTTTATTAAAGAGGGAGGTAAAATTACAGGAGTCACCGCAACAGATCGGGAAAGCGGTTTGGAATATAATTTTTCAGCGCGCTGTGTGATCAATGCAACAGGTGTTTTTGTAGATGACCTGTTACAAAAAGATGTTCCCGGATCCAGTCCACTGGTCCGTCCAAGTCAGGGGATACACCTGGTGGTAGACGCTTCGTTTTTAAAAAGTGATACGGCAATGATGATACCTCAAACTTCTGACGGGCGGGTGTTATTTGCTGTACCATGGCAGGGCCATACTTTATTGGGCACCACTGATACCCCTCTTGAACACCCTACCATGGAACCGGTGGCTATGGAACAGGAAATCGATTTTATTCTGGATACGGTTAAGGATTATTTAGTGAAAGCACCTCAAAGGAAGGATGTATTGAGTGTATTTGCCGGATTACGTCCGCTTGCTGCTCCTAAAAAATCGGGTCACTCCACTAGGGAAATTTCCAGAGGCCATAAAATAGTTGTCAGCCACTCAGGCCTCATTACTGTGATCGGAGGTAAATGGACCACCTACAGGAAGATGGCAGAACAAACAGTAGATCATGCTTTTCGCATGGCGAATTTACCAAAGGTGTCTTGTAAAACTAAAACGTTACATCTCCATGGTTGTACTGCAGCATCCTATACTGATCATTTTTCTGTATATGGTACGGATGCATCCAGGGTCAGAGGTTTGATACAGGAAGATCCATCACTGGCCCAACAACTTTGTTCTCACTTACCCCACACAGAAGCGGAAGTAGTGTGGGCGGTGAGATGTGAAATGGCAAGGACTGTGGAAGATGTTTTAGCCAGAAGGCTTCGCATCTTGTTTTTGGATGCTCGTGCAGCCATCCAGGCATCCCGGAGGGTTGCACAATTGATGCAGGCAGAACTCAGGTTCAATGATGAATGGAAAAACCAGCAGCTCATTGAATTCGAAAAACTTGCTTTATATTATATCCTAAACGAGAAAATTAATCCGTGAATTCCTGACAATCAATGATTCGAACTTTCAGAAGGAAGGTTTGACAGATGAATAATCATTCAATTATTTAACAGATGCGATACATGCTTGCTTTAGACCAGGGTACTACAAGTTCTCGTGCCATGATCTTTGATAAAAATGGTACCATCCAATCTGTGGCTCAAAAAGAATTTACTCAATTATATCCTAAGCCCGGATGGGTAGAACATGATCCGATGGAGATCTGGACTTCTCAAATGTCAGTGGCAGCGGAAGCAGTCTTAAAAGCTGGTGCCCACCCATCTGAAATTGCAGGCATTGGCATTACCAACCAGCGCGAAACTACTATCATATGGGAAAAGTCTACAGGCAAACCGGTGTATAATGCCATTGTATGGCAGGATAGACGAACCGCAGCCTTTTGCGATGAACTAAAAGCGAAGGGTCATGATGAGACCATTCAGGTGAAAACAGGACTCATTTTGGATGCTTACTTTTCTGCTACAAAAATCAGGTGGATTCTTGACCATATTTCAGATGGACAACAAAAAGCAGAACAGGGTGAGTTGTTATTTGGTACAGTAGATTCCTGGCTTCTGTGGAATTTAACGGCAGGAAAGGTGCATGCTACTGATGTAACCAATGCTTCAAGGACTATGCTGTTTAATATCATCACGCTGCAATGGGACCCTGACTTGCTCAACTTATTTAATATTCCTGATAAGATGCTGCCCGATGTACGTTCTTCAAGTGAAGTATATGGAGAAACTGCAGGGAAAATTTTTGCCGCACGAATACCCATTGCAGGAATTGCAGGCGACCAGCAGTCAGCTTTATTTGGACAAATGTGTATTCGCGAAGGGATGGTAAAAAATACTTATGGTACCGGTTGTTTTATGTTGATGAATGTTGGGGAAACACCCGTGATATCTAAAAATAAACTAGTGACCACCATTGCATGGAAGATCAAAGACAAAGTTCAGTATGCTCTGGAAGGAAGTATTTTCATTGGTGGTGCTGTAGTACAATGGCTTCGTGATGGGTTGGGAATCATCCATTCTTCAGCTGAAGTAGAAGTGCTTGCAAGAACAGTAACTGATAATGGGGGAGTGTACCTGGTTCCTGCCTTTGCAGGTCTGGGTGCCCCACACTGGAACCAGCATGCCCGTGGCACCATCGTAGGTATCACCAGGGGCACAACAGGAGGTCATTTTGCAAGAGCTTCTTTGGAAAGCATTGCCTTTCAAACCATGGATGTTCTGCGAGCTATGGAAGCAGATGCAGGAATCAGGATCAAAGAACTAAGAGTAGATGGAGGCGCTACAATCAATGACCTGCTGATGCAAATACAAGCTAATATTTTACAAACACCGGTAGTAAGGCCCGTGGTTACTGAAACTACTGCGCTGGGAGCCGCCTACCTGGCTGGTTTAGCAGTGGGTTACTGGAAGGATATCGATGAAATAGGAGCTCAGTGGCAGGTGGACCGGACTTTTGAACCTGAAACAGATGAACCGGTTGAACAGTCTATTCAGCAATGGCACAAAGCCGTAAAAGCGGCGCAGGCATGGACACAATAATTGATCAACTAAAAACTATATTATGTCAGAATTTTCTGCAGAACTAATAGGTACGATGTTCTTGATTCTTCTGGGTAATGGTGTGGTAGCAAATGTTGTATTGAAAGGAACCAAGGGAAATAATGCAGGCTGGATGGTAATCACGACGGGATGGGCACTTGCCGTCTTCACAGGCGTTGTCATCGCAGCACCTTATAGCGGCGCTCACCTGAACCCGGCAGTTACCCTTGGCCTTGCCATTGTGGGAAAATTTGCGTGGAATAAGGTGGCTACTTTTATTTTAGCGCAGGTGATCGGATCTATTCTTGGTTCTGTTGTTGTTTGGATGGTTTACAGGGATCATTTCAATACCACTGAAGATCCTGACGCACAATTGGCAGTTTTCAGTACCGGCCCTGCCATAAAAAATTCATTTTTCAATCTGATCAGTGAGATAGTTGGAACATTTGTTCTGGTGTTTGTAATATTCTATTTCACCCAAGCTGAAATTAGTGATAAAAAAACACCTGTTGGCCTGGGTTCGCTGGGTGCTTTGCCGGTTGCTTTTGTGGTGTGGGCTATCGGATTGTCACTTGGTGGCACTACAGGATACGCCATTAATCCTGCCAGGGATTTTGGTCCTCGTATTGCCCATGCCCTGCTTCCCATCAAGAAGAAAGGACACAGTCAATGGAAATATGCCTGGATACCGATTATTGGACCCTTTATTGGCGCTGCACTGGCAGCTGTACTATACCTTCTTTTAAAAAAATAACCTGGTGCATTTCGAACGAAGACGGTATTGATAAGATTTGTTATATGAAATAATCTATATCTCACTTGCATTTAAAAAAAGTAACTGCCATCTTTGTAGAACGTAACCAGGTCTTTCTTCTGGGAAGACTAATCATCTCAACTACCTATGAAAACAACTGTATCTACCATTATTTTTCTGGCATTCATTTTCCTTGTCTCCTGTTCAAAAATAGAAAATGCAAATAAGTTAGAAACCACAGACCCGGAAATCCCATCAACAACATCTATTCAAAAAAGTGCAGAATCACCGGTTACCTTTTGCGAAGAAACGATCATGGCACTTTGCTGGAAGAAAAGTAACCTGCAGGTAGGATATATTAAAATCAAACGTGGATCTGACAATAACCTTTATGTAAGCTTTAGAACAGCTCCGTCATTTTACTTCATGGAAGTGAACCTTTTTTGCGGTCAGGCGGTAGCCCTTCCTGCTTCATTTACTCATTTTCCATACAGGATGAGTTTTGCTGCTCCCTTTCCTTCCCAGGAACAAAACTTTATTGTCAACAATCCTTCTGCAACCTGCATGATTGTGGCAGAAGCGCTGGTGGTAAAAAAAGCCTCCAATGGAAATATCACTTCTGATATAAAACAGGGATGGGCTAATGGTTGTAATGGTCCAAATTTATGTGAGCAAACCGGGCACGATAAGAACAATACCTGTGGTGACCTTTCCGGAGGAAGTAGCTTTACTTATTCCGATCCCGGTAATTGTTTTATTCAGGGACCTACTATTGCTGTAGAACCTGATCTGTGTTCCTACCCCATAGCCTGTTATTTTGGAGTGCATCCTTTATATAATACGCTTCTGGCCTGGAAAGTTCCTTCCGTAAATGTGGGTAGTTTTTATTATTCAGAAAAAGAAGGACGTGCCCTGGCAGATTCCACTGATGCGGTGATGGATGCTAAATATGTTTTTTTAAGGGTAGCCACATTAAAACTAAGTAACACGGGATATGTCATGAGTCCAACGTTGTCCGCTGCTGTACAGACCATTGAAACATGGCTGGAAACTGTAGGCAAACTGAATCCCGCCACTTCCATACCTGCCAATAACACCGTCAATCAGGCCACTAAGGTGTTGGATCAGTTCATCAGTGCGCATCAATGCCCATGGAGGATTGAATAAGTAAAAAACATCAGGATTGATTCATGATGCGAAAGAGCTTACCTAGTGAATTACAAGGTTGATGAGCGATCGCTGATTGAATACATACTTTGTATGGGATTGATTACCATTCTTATCAGGTTATTGACCCATACCAAAAAATGGGTGTACCCCTAATTTCCTTATACATACTGCTCCATTCATCCATCTTCAGGATCCATTTCTTCTGGATTACCATATTTAATAACCAAAAC
>JANLYU010000098.1:0-4257 GCA_031365785.1 Flavisolibacter sp.
CCACTGACAAGTTGAGTTTAGTAACGATCAATAAATATTACGAGGCCTCCAACCTGAAAAAAACAGGGCGCGACCGGATTGCAGTGATTTATGCAGAAGGAAATATCGTGGATGGAATGGGAAATAATGACAACATCGGCGGAGACAACTATGTACGCATCATCCGGAAAGCACGGATGGACAATACGGTAAAAGCTATTGTGCTGCGGGTGAATTCAGGAGGTGGCAGTGCACTGGCGAGTGAAAATATATGGAGGGAGCTCCATATGGCTAAGCAGGGCGGCAAGCCTGTGGTGGTAAGTTTTGGTGATGTAGCTGCATCAGGAGGATATTATATTTCCTGTGGAGCCGACAGCATTTTCGCAAGTCCCAACACCATCACCGGCTCCATTGGTGTATTTGGAATCATTCCTAACATGGGAGGCTTCTTCAAAAATAAACTGGGAATTACATTTGATGGGGTGAAGACGGCGCCCTATGCCGATGCCGGAGCTGTTTACAAGCCGATGGATGAAGCAGAAAAGCAACAGGCGCAGCAGGGGGTTGACAGAATTTATCTACAGTTCAAACAAAGAGTTGCAGAAGGAAGAAAAAGGGATGTCAATTATATCGACAGCATTGCGCAGGGAAGGGTATGGAGTGGTCACGACGCGCTTTCCATTGGCCTCGTAGACAAGATGGGTAACCTCCAGGACGCCATCAACAGCGCCGCGAGCCTGGTAAAATTGAAAAGCTTTGGGTTGAAAGAGTATCCTGAATCTTCTAATTGGCTCGATGACCTGCTTCAAAGAAAAAAAGCAGAACCGGAAGCCATGATCAGAGCCAACCTCGGAGAGGACCAGTATAAAATTTTTAAGCAAATGCTCCAGATCAGGGAAATGACCGGGTCTGTTCAGGCCCGTCTACCTTTTGAATTTTTTATTAATTGAAGACTTGTGAAGAATAGTTCATCCTTGATCTATCTCCCATGAACCATATCCATCAACCAGATAAACAATTGATGCTAACAATGCCGCAGAAATACAATCAGATCCGGGCGATGCTGGCGGTATCAAAAGCCAGTTTGAAAGCCACTTTCAGAAGTCCGCAGGCGATTTTTTTCAGCCTTTTCTTTCCCATTGTATTGATCTGGATATTTGGATCACTTGGTGGCAATGGCATTCCACAAGTAGATGTGGCTTTAAATAAAAATTCTGATACCTCCAATGGTCTTTACCAGGCATTGAAACTCAATCCGGCATTAAAATTTGAAAGGGACAGCACTAAAAATACTGATGATCAGTTGCGCAAAGGAAAAATTGCTGCCATCATTAACATCAGCAGCAATGCCAATGTCCGTGTAGATTCACCTTACCGGCTGCACCTGCGTACCTCTGAAGCCAGCCAGCGGGATTACCAGCAATTTCTCGCTGCCCTGAATGTTTCTATTTCTCAAATGAACAAACGCGCCTTCCCCGACCAGAAGTCCCTGGTCTCTGTAACGCAATCTGTTGAACCTGGCCGAAGGTACCGGATGATTGATTTTTTCCTTCCGGGTATGATCGGTTTTTCTTTGATAGGCTCAGCGGTTTTTGGCATCGCCTTTAGTTTTTACGCATTGCGGGATACACTGGTTTTAAAAAGAATGTATTCCACCCCCATTCGAAAGCAATATATCATACTGGGTGAAAGTTTGGCCAAGGTGATTTTCAATTTATTGACCGTGGTGGTACTGATTGCTTTTGGGCATTATGTTTATGGATTTTACCTGGCGCAGGGATGGATCACTTTTGTCAGCATGCTCCTCCTAAGCTTCCTGGCTTTACTGGTGTTCATGGGCTTTGGATTTTTTATCAGTGCTGTTTCAAGAAACCAGAATGTGATTCCGATATATGCCAACCTGTTTATGTTCCCCCAATATTTTTTATCAGGAACATTTTTTTCGAGAAGCGCGCTACCCGCATTTCTCCAACCCATCATTAAATTTCTTCCACTGACCGCTGTCAATGATGCCATGCGGAATGTAGCGTTTGAAGGTGCTTCCATTATTTCCTGTTGGGAGCAAATTCTCATACTTTTCGTTTGGGGAATTCTTATTTATACACTCACCGCCAGGGTTTTTCGCTGGGAATAATGAATCAATTGCGTTGGATTAAACTTTTTTTACTGAGCCTGTTTTTTATATTCCTGCTGGCCACTGCCATGTCGCTGTTGGTGCCCAGTCATATCCGGATTTCAAAAGCAGTGAACTTACATGCTTCCAGAGATTCCGTATGGGTGCTTATCAAATCCACAGATCGATGGAAGGAATGGCATCCGGCATTCATGAATGAATCCACGCCGCCGGTGTTTCCTGAAATCAAAATTAAAACTATCCGCAGCGGCCAGGATGAAGTGGTGATGGAATTACAACAGGGAAATAAGGAGTCCGTACCCAATGGATGGAGAATGTATCAATCCACTCCGGCCGACTCGCTGACCCTGCAATGGTATATGGACTTTCACCTCAAGTGGTATCCATGGAAAAAATTGAGCAGTTTGTTTTTTGAAAATACCTATGGCATGATGATGGAGCAAGGATTGGCCAACATAAAGAAAATAACCCACGACTGACCGTTCAACAAATTGCTTTGCCAGTGTTCCATATTATCGGTAAATTTTCATTTGATTTCATTTTAAAAGACGCTTATGAGAAATAATTTCATCCTCCCTGCAGTGATGTATCAAAAAGCCTTGCTGCTTGGGTTGTTACATTTTCTGGTGTTGACAGTGGCAGCTCAAATGCGCTTTTCCGGTAAAGTGACTAATTCTGAAAGCCAGGGTGTTCCTGATATATCGGTGGTGGTCCGCAATTCCACGTTCGGCGCGGTAACCAGTTCGGATGGCAGTTATTCGTTCCCGGCCACATTAAAATCGGGAACGTACCGGCTTGATTTTTCAGGTGTTGGATTCAAAGCATTCAGCAGGGATATTCAGGTAAATGGAAACGACACCTACACCATGGATGCTCAATTGGTGGAAGATGCCCTGAAAATGGACGAGGTGGTGGTAACCGGTGTTTCTGCAGGAACTACGCGCCGGCAACTTGGAAATTATATTGCTTCAGTAAAGGCAGATGAATTGACCAGGGGATCAACAGGAAATGTGCTGGCAGCCCTCCAGGGGAAAACGGCAGGCGCACAGATCATTCAGAATTCAGGAGATCCTGCAGGTGGCATTTCGGTAAGGCTGAGAGGGATTAGCTCTATACTTTCTTCTTCCGAACCGTTATACATTGTAGATGGGGTGATCATCAACAATGCCACCAATCGCGTCACCAACACTCAGGGAAATTATGACGGTAATAATTTTGTAGGTACCATTGGTCAGAACCGGATGGTAGATATTAACCCCGATGATATAGACCATATAGAAGTATTGAATGGAGCAGCGGCAGCGGCTATCTACGGATCAAGAGCCAATGCCGGAGTGATTCAGATATTTACCAAAAGAGGAACATCCGGTGTGCCAAAGATCAATGTGTCCACAGGTTTCATGATCAGTGAGCTGCGGAATCAACTCCAGGTCAACCAGGCGCCTACAAAATTCGGGGGTTCGCCTGATGTACAGACACAGGATATCCTAAATCCTTCTTTAGTGACCACTACTCCTGTAACCCGTTATGATTACCAGGATTACATCTTCACTACTGGCCTGGGTACAGATAATAACGCTTCCGTGAGCGGAGGAACGGAGAAGACAAGATATTTTTTATCAGGAGCTTATTTTTTTAACCAGGGTATCATCAGGAATACGGATTTCAGAAGATTTAGTTTCCGGGCTAATGTAGACCAGACGATCAACAGGTACTTGAGTGTTTCCATGGGACTTAATTATATCAACAGCGCAGCGAATGAAAAACCTGATGGCAACTCTTTTTTTTCACCTATGAATTCAGTAACCATTCTTGGAAACTTTCACGATATAAAAACAAGGAATGCGCTGGGTAATATCAAAGCGGTAGGTGAAAGGGGAAGGGTGAACCCGGTGTCTGTAATTGAGGATTTCAAACAAAGGCAGGAAACCAGCCGCGTGATAGCCAGCTTGGGCGCGAAGCTGAAACCTTTCCGGGGATTAACCATCGATTATACTGTAGGCATTGACAATTATGGACAGAACGGAACTACTTATATGCCACCTTTTGCATACAATGTGAACACCGCTTTTTTTGGTGGTGGCGCCACACTGGATCCCACGCTGAATGGATATTCGAGTACAGGTAATAATTACTTTTTTCAG
>JANLYU010000105.1:0-5056 GCA_031365785.1 Flavisolibacter sp.
GACAAGCTAAGAATCTTGAAACGCCTGTCTGAATCATGACATTTGATTAACTGCTGCGGTGTGGTGTCAGAACTGCCATCATCAATAAAAATCACTTCAAAATCAGAACCCGTTGCTTCAAGGGCTGCTTTTACCCGTTCAAAAAGTCGTGGTATAAGTTCTTCTTCATTATATACCGGTATAACAAGACTGATCATTGGCTGTAATTAACGGGATAGGTATGATGAAGACATTCCAACGCAGCTAAATTATGGTTCAGTACCTGCAATTCCCAATAATTGTTTGACTGATACACAATCGCCATTGTTTACCACCCACACTGATAAATATCATTCCATGAGATACAACCATTTCATTTCGTTAATATAACTACCCATTTCAAAAGGCACCGCTCTACTCTATCATCCGATAGTCGCCACCTGGAAACGACCTCTTTGTGAACAGCGCTTTTGTTATGAAAATAAAAAAAATACAAAAACGGAACACTATTACACCCCGGCATACATGAACGCGGGAAGTCATCTGGTAAACAATAACCATACATTTTATCGGGAAAATATATCGGGTGTTAAGAAAAA
Organism: Flavisolibacter sp.; assembly: GCA_031365785.1. GTDB lineage: Bacteria > Bacteroidota > Bacteroidia > Chitinophagales > Chitinophagaceae > Flavisolibacter. Next base: position 579 of record JANLYU010000105.1, read on the forward strand.
AAAATATTTAACTTGTTGCTGAGTTTAAAAAATTACGAAAAAGTATTTACCTGCCGTATGCACCCTGTGTCAGTTGTTATCATCACCCTTAATGAAGAAAAAAATATCGTTCCCTGTATCCGATCGGCCAGGCAGGTATCTGATGATGTTATTGTAGTGGATTCCGGTAGCTCCGACCTTACACTTGATTTAGCCCGTTCAGAAGGGGCCCGCATTTATCACCTCAGTTGGCAGGGTTATGGTAACGCAAGGAATTATGGCGCTGAAAAAGCCCGAAACCCGTGGATTTTTGCACTCGACGCTGATGAAAGAATTACACCGCTTTTAGCCAACTCCATGAATCACCTCGATTTTTCCAACCCCAATCATCTTTATAAATTCAGGCGTATCAATTTTATTGGTAACAGAAAGATCAGGTTTGGGACATTGGGTTTTGAAACAGTGACCAGGATCTATCATAGCAAAATAACCAGGTGGGACAATACTTTGGTGCACGAAAAACTGGAAGCCCATGGCACACAAAAAAAAATGATCCAGGGAAACATTTTGCATGAACATCTCAGTTATGCTTCATTTCAAAAAAAATCCAGGTTGTATGCCATCTTGAGTGCTGAAAAATATGCACTGCAGCGAAAAAAAACCATGCCCTTTAAAAAGTTTTTATCGCCTTTTTTTAATGCTGTTAAATCTTACCTAATCCAATTGGGATTTTTAGATGGAAAGCTAGGTTGGCAACTTGCCAGTAACATTGCTTCTTATAGCTGGTGGAAATACGAGTACTTGCAACAAATGAATTCTTCCGAGGCAGTGGCAACACCATTTTTAACTTCTACCCGTCAGGTGAACGCCACATCTGTCTAACCCCATTCAAAACATAGCTTCCTCTCACAAGCTATCTGTTTCAAAATAGTTAGCAGGTACTAAAATAATTTTTTGGTGAGCCCAATATGAATTCCTGTACTCAGCATGGGTAATTTTCCAAATCCAACACCGGCAACAGGCCGTTTTACGTAAGGTTCCACCCGGAGCTCACACCAATTTCCAAGCCGATGGGTATATCCAGCTGAAATGGTAATGACGGAAAATAAATTAGTGGAGGAATTTTTATACACTTTATGGTGTGTAGCATACGTCCCGGGGGTAGCATAATAATACACATAGTCATAAGCTTCTTTCTTCATCACATAAGAGGAAAGCCCTGCTGTGGAAAACCAGGAAGAATTCCTATACTGCCGAACATTTAATTTTACCTCCAACGGCACTTCTATCATCCTGCAATACCCATTCAATTCCGTGATCCATGAATTAGGTGGCAGGTAACTTATTTTGGAAGTATTGAAGTATTTGCCTTTCGAATAATAAAATTTTTTATCCAGGAATACTCCACCTTCGAGGCTCCATTTTTTATTCATTTCATAACCCAACAGCAAGCCAGCATCAAATCCCGCATTGTCTATTTTTTGGAATCGAACGGTGGTACCATCTAAGCCGCCCATCATACCTGCATAGAACTTTTTGTGCCTTTTTAAATGTTGGCCTGGCCTGTCAGGAGAAAAAAACATATTTCTCCTTGATGCCTCCATTGAACTTCTGCCGGGAAGCGGAAATAAATCAGCACGATCAATAAAAGAGGTAAATGAATGACCCGATCCTCCTTCCCCTGCGTATTTGCCGGAAGGCGCCACATTACCAGGAGTCATCATCTTTTTAACGGTTTCATCCAGATTCCAACTTTCATTATTGATTGCTTCGATAGTGGGAATGTATAATTGATCCGCGGATCCTGTATGCAACTGAAAATTATTTTTCCGAAATCTCACGTGTTGTAGCCCCGGTGAAGGCACGCTACCCAAACCATTTTTATTGATTTTTTTGAAAGCAACAACTTCAAAAGTTGGTTTAATGTTGTCTGAAAGTTTTTCAACCCCATTCTTTTCATGGGAGCTGATGAGTTGGGACTGTTTTTGTTGGCCCCTGCCCTTGCTATCGTTCTTTCCCGTAGACACATTTTGGTAGAACAGCAAAGCCAATGGGATCAAAAGGAGCAACCAGAAAAAACGTTTTTTCTTGTTTTCTTCCCCTTCCTTTAATTCAGGTTCCTTCAATGCTGTAACCACTCTATCCCAGTCACTATTCCCGGTATCTAAAGGATAACTTTCCGCTGCTTTTCTAAATAATTCATCCATATCGTCATTCACATATTGCATACACCTAACTGCTTCTCGTTGGTTTTTATAATTTTTTGTAACAATACCCTGGCTTTTGATAAATTCGATTTAGAAGTACCCACTGATATCCCTAATTGGCTGGCGATCTCCTGGTGGGTGAAACCATCTATCACATATAAATTGAAAACGGTCCTGTAAGAAGGTGGCAATTTTTTTATTTCCCTAACCAACTCTTTGTACATCAGGGCCTGGTCAGACGCCTGGCTTTTATCTTCCTGCATCCATATCACTTCCGATATATCACCGATCTCCGGTAAAAAATTATTTTTTCTCAATTGATCGATCGCCGTATTAATCATGATCATACGTATCCATCCCATGAGAATCATTTCGAGATTCTCCATATCCCTGAACTCAAATTTTGAAAAATTGCGGAACACCTTTACAAAACCGTCATTCACCACATCCACGGCCTTATCATACCGGTAGATATACCTGAACACTGTTTTAAGGCAATACCCATAATACCTTTCGTAAAGGCAACGCTGGTCCTTCTGGTTGTTCTGAACGCAGCCATGAATCATATCTTGCAGTAGTTCCAATCCGGAGTGATTAATGATAAATACGTGGATGGTGGTTTTGGGTTGCTTGCTGTTCAGTAAATGTACAAATTGGAAAGCAAAGGGCTATATGCTGAGCAGGCTGCACCCCCTGATATCAGATTCATCCATTCGCCCGAGAAGTTCCAGTCCGGATGTTTCTATCCTGGCCACATCATCGGTGGCAATAAACGAGCAGGAATAGAGGTTGGCCAGGTCTATGATGTTAACACCACCCGACATACCTTTTTTATCCGTGTAAATCAGGAAAGGATCGGTTTCGTCCCTGATCAGTATTTTCATCCAGGGTGGGGTTTTAAAGCTTCCGTTGATGGCATAAGCCTGAGAAAGCAGTTCGGTCATTCCGTATTCTGAATGAATGTCCTTCAGATGGAAGCTTAGCCGAAGCTGGTCATACATTTCATTTTTGATAATTTCACGTCTTCTTCCCTTCATTCCCCCTGTTTCCATCACAATAGTATGTTCGAGCCGTTGGGGGAAACGGTCGGCAAAATCCAAAAGAGCATACGTAACCCCAATCAACAGCGTCTTTTGTTGCCGGGATTCCAAAAGCAGAAGCGTTTGGTGCAGCTTTTCTACCTCATCGAGGTAAAATCCGCTCAGGGAGTGGCCGGAACTCCTGATGAGCTGATCAACCATATAAACCAGCGAAGACTGACCCTGGCTGAGGTAGGAAGGTAAAAGTCCCAACACGCATAGCGATCCTACGGGGCCGTAAAACAGCTCAAAGGTTTTCATGAAGCTCTGCTGGTAAAGTTTGGCATCTTTTACAAAATGAGTACTGGTTTGGTGACCAGTAGTGCCGCTGCTTTTAAAAACCAATTCGGGGTTAAATGCGCCACTGGTGATTCTATGAGACTTAAAAAAAGCAATGGGAAGGAAGGGGATGCTAAAAACATCCAGAACGATTTCAGGGGTTCTTCCTACTGCTTTGCAATAGGCCTGGTACACCTGATTGGTATGGAATTGAAAATGATATACCTGAAGGGCAATGCGGGTGAAGTCTTTTTCGTTATTGATGGCAAACACCTCATGCTCCAATTCTTTAGCTTTAGGTATTTCCACGCTCATCTTGTAAATTTGGATACTATTTATATGAAAAAAACAGTATTATTTATACTTGCCATCATGGCATTTACCGCCTGCACCAAAGATAAATTCAAAACTCAACCCCAGGTTGAAATAAAGTCTTTCGGTCCGGATGTGATTCCAAATAAAGGAACTTTTTCGCTGCGTGCTATTGTCCGCGATAAAGAAGGCGATTTACAGGATACCATCACTTTTTACCGAAAATATTTTAATGGGTCCACACTCGTCCGTCAGGATAGTTTTCTCAAATACAACCTCGATAACTTTGGATTTCCCAAACACGATGAGATAGAAGTGCAGCTTTTGTTTTCATATGGCGAAGACAGGTCTCCCACCTACACCCTCCAGAATACAGAAAGTGCTGACAGGCAACTTGCCATCGGGATCATCATAAAGGATAAAGCCGGCAACAGAAGTGACTATGTGGAATCTAAAAAAATCACCTTAAAAAAACCCTAACGACTGTTACTCAAAAGGATTTTTGATTTTTTCATATTCACCAGCTTTTTTATAGCTACCTGCGCGGTACTGATGGTATACCAGACCTCATTACTCTTTCACTTTTTACTGACTCCGGAATTAGCAGGCTTTGTTTTTTCAG